>NZ_JBSTYM010000012.1:0-134617 GCF_054052445.1 Aeromonas crassostreae
TTCGAAAGTCAAGCGGTTGTTTTCACTTTTCTTTCGGCGCCCACCTCGCTAGGAAGCTGGCTCATCAGTGCGGCGTGTTCCGCCGTGCTGGTAGGGGCGCATTATAGGGAGCCGGGCCGGGATGACAAGGGATTTTTAGCCAAAACGGTGCGACCGCTCACTTTTTGCCCTCAAACCACCAAAACAACCTGATTAACCCCTGTTACGCCGACTTTTTGTTCGATTCCTGCTGGCGTGCTTCTATATAGCTAAGCCAGCGCTCGGCGCGTACCTGCCAGACGCTTCCCCCTTCCGCTTTCAGTTCACGGGCCAGCACCATGGCTTTCTGATATTGCTGCTGGTTGAGCAGGGCTTGCACCAGCTGTCCCTTGACCCTGCGCCCCTGCTCGCTGCGATGTTGCCCCGTCGCCGCCAATTGCGTCATGGCCGCCTCGGTTTCCCCCCGCAGCAGCAGCAGTTCGGCCGCCCGCAATCCGGCATCTGTCTGGGCTGCCTGCCTGGCCAGGGTCTGCCAGCTGACGATGGCCTTGGGCCATTCCCTCGCCCCTTCCCACAGCTGGGCCAACAGACGCTGGTTTTCCACATTCTGCTTCAATTGCCCCTTCGCCATGGCATTTTCCAGCAGGCGGGCTCCGCGATAAGGCAAGCCTTGCCAACCATAGAGGCGAATGAGCTGAGTGCGGGTCGACGCTTCGTCCATCAGGCCGCGATCGAGGGCAGTCTGCAGTAAAGCCAGGGCCTGATCGCCCCGCTTGGCCGAGATGTTCAATGCGACGGCCTGTTGCCACCAGCGGCTCTCGTTCGGTTCACGGCGGATCAGCTCCCCCGCCTGATCGGCGGCCTGGGCATAGCGCTGCAGGGAGGTCAGGGCCGAGAGACGGATCAGCGCCACCGGCTTCTGCCAACCCTGCTTGAGCAGCTGATCGCTCTGGCGGATGGCTTCGTCGTACTGCTTGTCATGGTAATAGAGGCCCGCCAGACGCAGCCTGAGTTCGTTGCTCGGCTGCCTGGCCAATACGGCGCGATAGCTGCTGATGGCGCCACGCCAGTCCGACTGCTGGGCCTGGATATCCCCCTTCAGGCGCAGCAGCTGAAGCAGTTGCGCCTCTGGCCACTCTTTATAGGAGAGCGCCTGTTCCACATATCGGCTCGCCTGGGCCGTCTGCTGCAAGTTGGCAGCCAGGGAGGCATTGAGCTGCGCCAGCCAGGCACGTTCCGATTCGGAACCCGGTTTGAGTTCGCGGGCCCGGCTCTGGGCCTGCTGGAACTGGCCGGACTGATAAAGCTTGAGCACGGGTGCCAGCTGACGAGAGAAGTGCGGGCTCACCTCCATGGCCCAGCTGCTCGCACTCAGCAGGGCCAACAGGCAGATCCAGATCCGCAACATAATCATGACTCCAACTTGAACTTGAGGGTGATCACCTGGGGCAGCTTGTCGCTCGCCCCCGGTCTGGGTTGATAGCGCCACTTGCTCACCGCCTGAATAGCGGCGCGCTCGAACTGACGTCTTGGCTTGGCGTCGACCACGGTCACATCCTGCACCCGACCTTCGGCATCCACGCTGAAGCTCAGGGTGACGAATCCTTCGATGCCCGCCTGCTGCGCCCGGTAGGGATAGCTGGGTTCGATCCGTTGCAACGGGGTCAGTATGTCGCTGCTGCCGATCCCACCCAACTGACCATGAGGGTTGCCCGCGGCAACGGCTGCCGGAGCTGGCGCCGCCATCACCCCGGGGGCCGCCACCTGCACCGGGCTCAGGTCGGCGACCAGATCCAGGTTGGGCTGAACCGTGGGCAAGGCCGGGGTTGGCGGCGTCGGCATGGGGCTCAGGGAGAGGGCAGCCGGAGGCTCGGGCAGGGGCTCCGGCTTGGGCGGGATGGGGCGCTCGCGCTGCGCCACCTCGCTCTGCTCGGCCTGCATCCGGATGACGATGGGGGCCTGCTCGCTGCTCTGGGCCCGCTCCTTGGGCGGTTCGACCAGCGCGGCCATGAACAGCAGTATGCCCAGGCTCAACAACAGGCCCAGGGCCAGGCTCATCAGCTTCCACTTCATGGCGCGGATACCGCCACCGCTATATTGGCGATGCCGGCGGCCTTGGCCTCGTCCATCACCCGCACCACCTTGCCATGGGGCACCCGCTCGTCGGCCTGGATCACCAGACTGGATTCGGGCTGTTCCGCCAGCATGCGTGCCAGGCTGGCCTGCACCCTCTCGATGTCGATCTGCTTGCGATCGAGGAAGATCTGCCCCTGCTCGCCGATTGCCAGCATGATGCTGGAGGACTTCTGCGCCTTCGCCTGACTCGCCTGGGGTCTGTTGACCTCGAGCCCGGCCTCGCGCACGAAGGAGGTGGTCACAATAAAGAAGATCAACATGATGAAGACGATGTCGAGCATGGGGGTCATGTCGATCTGCACTTCATCACGCACGCGCTTGGGTTGGCGTCTCATGGTAATACCTTCTCTTCGCGCAGCCCGTCCCGGGTGGCAGCCAGGGCGCGTTTGGCCTGGCTGTCGAGACGACTGAGTAACAATACGCCGAGCAGGGCGACCACCATGCCCGCCATGGTGGGAATGGTGGCCCGGGAGATCCCCCCCGCCATGCTCTCGGGGTTAAAGCGATTGGCCGCCGCCAGGGTGTCGAACACCCCTATCATGCCGGTTACTGTGCCCAGCAACCCCAGCATGGGGCAGAGCACCACCAGGGTACGGATCAGGATCAGGTGGCGACCCAGCTCCAGCTCGGCCTGGGCCAGCCAGCGGCCGCGAATGGCGCGGGCATGCCAGCTGCCGTGTTCCGCCCTGGCCTGCCAGTCCGCCTGCAGCCGGCGGCGCAGGGCGCCGTAACCCAGATTGAGATAGAGCAAGCGCTCGATGATCAGGATCCACATCAGCGCCAGCATGGCCAGGATGACCCAGAGCACGGGACCGCCTCGGCCCATGAAGCTCTGCACCTGGTGCCAGACATCCAGCATCATGCCGCCCGCTCCGTGCGAACCTTGCCTTCCGCACGCTCAGCCAGAATGCCGGCCACCTGCTGTTCCAGCACGTTGGAGAGCTCGACGAAGCGCGACTGCAACAGGCTATGGGAGAGGATGAGCGGGATCGCCGCCACCAGCCCCATGACGGTGGTGATCAGCGCCATCGAGATGCCGCCGGCCATGATCTTGGGATCGCCCGTGCCAAACAGGGTGATGGACTGGAAGGTGCCTATCATGCCGGTCACGGTGCCGAGCAGCCCCAACATGGGCGCCAGGGCGGCGATCACCTTGACCATGCCAAGGCCTCGTTCCAGCCGTGGCGTCTCCTGCAGGATCGCCTCATCCAGCCTCAACTCCAGGGTTTCCATGGGGATCTCGGGGTGCTTGTCCGCCACCTGCAGCACCCGCCCGAGGGCGTTGTCGGCATGATAGTCACCGCTGGCAAGCTGACGACGCACCCTGCCCAGCTCGCGAGAGAGGCTCCAGAGCCGCACCGCCGCGATGCCAAGGCCAATCACGGCCAGCAACACTATGATGGCGCCCACCTTGCCACCCTGCTGGATCTGCTGCCAGAGGCTGGGGGCCTGGGTCTGCATGGCGAGCAAGACCCCATGGGAGGGGTCGATCACGGCGGCCTCTCCCTCAGCGCCGCCATAGGCGAGGGCGGTACCGTTCAGGCTGGCCGGCAGACCGAGCACAGGGGCCAGGCCATCGGCCCCGGCTTGCAGCAAACCATCCTGCCCCACCAGCATGAAGCTGCCGATGCGGGTCACCTGCTGGGTGGCACTGGCCCCCTGACCATCGAGCACATCCGCCTCGAAGCGGGTCACCTGGGCAGATCCTTCTATCTCCTGCATCAGCAGGGCAGGCAATTGAGCCAGGGCGGCGCGATCCGGCACATCCTGCTCCTTGCTCATCTGCTGCAGCGGCAGCAGGCGATCGGCAAACTGTCCCTGCATGGCCGAGCCGCCGAGCAGCTTGACCGCATCGCCGGCCCCCTGACGCGCGACGGCAAAGACCTGATCCATGTCGCTGGCCGCCTGCTGCCACTGGGCTTTCAGTTCACCCAGCCGTTTCTCGTTGTCGGCAAATTCGCTCGCCAGCTGTTTGCTCTGTTGCTGGGCGGCATTGAGCCTGGCGCGGGCACTGGCCAGGCTCTTGCTGACGTCGCCGAGCTCCTGGTTGGCCTCTTGCTCCCTGAGTTGTTCCTGGACCTGCCAGTTCTCGTTGGCCAGGGCGGGTTGAACCAGCATCAGGGCAATGATGAGGGGAAGCTGTTTCATGACTGGGTCTCCTGCAGGGCCACGGAGAGCGGCAGTTGCAACAACTGGGGTACCCCCTTGTCTTTTGCCATGGCAAAGGCGTCGGAGAGCGGGCCGAACCATAGGCTATCCAGCGGCTGCCAGGTCTTTTCCTGTGCCGACCAGCGCCAGGCCAGGCTGTGATCCGCCGTCATGGCCAGCAGAGCCACCCGGCCCACGGCCAGCACCTCTACCCGGCGCGGCGCGCCATCCAGGGTCAGCTCGGCCGAGTAGGCATCGAGCCGATTGCCGTATTCGGCCTCGATCTGATAGGCCTGCAGCAACTGACGAAACTTCTCCGCCTCGCTCACGTCGCTGCGGGAAAGGGTCACTTTCAACCCTTCGACCCGGGCCAACCGCTCCTCTTTACGCAGTGGCACGTCACGTTGCACCAGCTCGGCCAGTTCGCTCTGCATCTGCAGCATCAGCGGGATCAGGCCCTGACGGGTCTCCTCCACCGCTCCGAGCTGACTCTCGAGGCGAGTCAGCTCGCCGCGTTGATCCTCGACCAGAGAACGCATGTAGCTGTTGTAGGCTTCGAGATCGCGCAGCTGCAGCTCGGCATTTTGCAGCTCCTGCCGTGCGGCCATGGCGGCATCTGCCGCCTTCTCAACGCGCTGCTGAGACGCCTGACCGGCGGCAATGCTCGCCTTGAGGCTGGGTTTGACCAAATCGTCGGCACAAACCGAGAGGGAGATCGATAATGGCAACAGGGCCAGACACCATAACTTGCTCATAGGATGAATCTTAACAATGATAACTATTCTCATTATTTCAAATGATGGCGCTAGTATCAATCGACATCCCCCCTTGGCCTGAGAGGAAAAAAGCAGGATAATTTTTAGACAAACACGGGATTTACTGGCGTTGGCATAAGCAACACCAAATTTATAACTAAAAAATATCTTTTCGATCAGCGAGATAGCGGTCGAAACGGGAGAATAGAATGTTTAACGACGCCATATGGGAACACATAGACAGGTTTGCCAGGGCCAAGAAAACCAGCGACATTCAGCAGCTTCTGGAGCGTTTCAGCCACCAGATGGGGTTTGATTACTTCCGTTTGTTGATTATTTTTCCCATCAGCATGCAGAAATCCCACGTCGCCCTGTTCAACAACTGCCCCACCAGCTGGTTCAATGCCTATTCGGAGAAGCAGTTCCTGACCCAGGATCCCGTGGTGCATCTGGGCCTGAAACAGACCCAGCCCATCTTCTGGAACCAGCTCGACTGCACCTCCCCCTGGCTGCCCAGCGCCAGCCAGGAGGTGATGAACCTGGCCGCCGACTTCGGCGTGCGCAATGGCGTCTCCTTTCCGCTGCACACCCCGCAAGGGGAACACGGCATCCTCTCCTTCATCACCAAGGAACGCTCCGACTCCGAACTGATGTTTGAAAACGTTCCCTTGCTGTCGTTCTGCGCCAGCTACATCTTCAATTCGGCCCTGACCCTGATCAAGGCCAGGCCGGACCTGATGAAGTACCTGACCGAGCTGTCGGATCGGGAGAAGGAGTGCCTGTTCTGGGCCAGCGAGGGCAAGACCTCCTGGGAGATAGCTACCATACTCGGCATCAGCGAGCGCACCGTGAACTTCCACCTCAACCAGGTGACCAACAAGACGGATTCCAAGAATCGCAGCCAGGCCATCGCCAAGGGGATCTCCAGCGGCATCATAGTGCCCTCCCTGACCGACGTGACCATCACCAACCTGCGGCTGTCATAGCCCGGTTTGCCAAAACAAAAAGAGCCGCAGATGCGGCTCTTTTTGTTGTTCAAGACAGCATTATTCCACGGTCACGGATTTCGCCAGGTTGCGCGGCTGATCCACATCTGTGCCCTTGATGAGGGCGACGTGGTAGGAGAGCAGCTGCAACGGCACGGTATAGACGATGGGCGCAATCATCTCTTCCACGTGGTTCAGGCTCATCACCCGCATGGTCTCGTCGCTCTTGAAGCCGGCGTCGGCATCCGCGAACACGTAGAGGATGCCGCCGCGGGCACGCACCTCTTCCACGTTGGACTTGAGCTTCTCCAGCAGGTCGTTGTTCGGCGCCACCACTATGATGGGCATCTCGGCATCGATCAGCGCCAGCGGGCCATGCTTGAGCTCACCGGCGGCATAGGCCTCGGCGTGGATGTAGGAGATCTCCTTGAGTTTGAGCGCCCCCTCCATGGCGATGGGGTACTGGCTGCCACGACCGAGGAACAGGCTGTGGTGCTTGTCGGCAAACTCTTCGGCCAGGGTCTCGATCTGCTTGGCCAGAGCCAGGCTCTCCTTGATGCGCAGTGGCAGGGCTTGCAGCGCCTTGACCAGTTCGGCCTCGGCGGCGGCGCTCAGGTGGCCACGGCAGTGACCGACGGAGGCCACCAGCATCAGCAGGCCGGCCAACTGGGTGGTGAATGCCTTGGTGGAGGCCACCCCGATTTCTGCCCCCGCGCGGGTCATAAAGGCGAGATCCGATTCGCGCACCAGGGAGGAGCCCGGCACGTTGCAGATGGCGAGCGAGCTCATGTAACCGGACTCCTTGGCCAGACGCAGGGCCGCCAGGGTATCGGCGGTCTCGCCGCTCTGGGAGAGGGTCACCAGCAGGCTGTTGGGGCGCACCACCGACTTGCGGTAGCGGAACTCGGAGGCGATCTCCACGTCGCAGGAGACGCCGGCAATCTCTTCGAACCAGTAGCGGGCCACCATGCCGGAGTTGTAGGAGGTGCCGCAGGCCACGATCTGGACGTGCTCGACCTTGTCGAAGATGGCGCGTGCGCCGTTGCCGAAGGACTCGACCACCACGTGATCGCTGCCCAGGCGGCCTTCCAGGGTGTTGGTGATGGCCTTGGGTTGCTCGTAGATCTCTTTGAGCATGTAGTGACGATATTCACCCTTGTCACCGGCATCGTGGGAGAGCTCGGACTCCAGCTCCTCGCGCACCACTGCATTCCCGTCGGTATCGAAGATGTGCACGTCGCGACGGGTCACCTCGGCCACGTCCCCCTCTTCCAGGAAGATGAAGCGGCGGGTCACCGGCAGCAGGGCCATCTGGTCGGAGGCGATGAAGTTCTCGCCGATGCCGCGGCCGATCACCAGGGGGGAGCCGGAGCGGGCCACCACCACGCGGCTGTCGTCACGGCTGTCCATCACCACTGTGCCGTAGGCGCCGCGCAGCTGCTTCACCGCCACCTGCATGGCCGCCAGCAGGCTGGGGGCGGATTTCAGCTCGTGGTGCACCAGGTGGGCGATCACCTCGGTGTCGGTGTCGGAGCTGAACACATAGCCCAGCGCCTGCAACTCTTCCCGCAGCGCTTCGTGGTTCTCGATAATGCCGTTGTGCACCACGACTATATGCTCGGAGACGTGGGGGTGGGCATTGCGCTCGGACGGCTCGCCATGGGTAGCCCAGCGGGTGTGGGCAATGCCGGTGCCGCCGTGGACGGACTGCTCTTCCAGCGCCTTGGCCAGTTCGGCTACCTTGCCGAGGCGACGCACCCGCTGCAGCGGCTGGTTGGCGCTGAACACGGCCACCCCGGCGGAGTCATAGCCGCGGTATTCCAGACGGCGCAGGCCCTCTACCAAAATTTCAGCCACATCACGTTGGGCCACGGCCCCGACGATGCCACACATAGACTTCTCCTTGAAACGTAAGACGTTAATTCGATTGGATAATGGATGTTTGGGTCAAACCGCCACGGGGGCGCAGACAAGCTGGATCCCCCTGGCCTGGATCTGTGCTCTGGCCTCGCCGTCCAGCCCCTCGTCGGTCACCAGGGTATGGATGCCGGACCAGGGCAGCTCGAGATTGGGGATCTTGCGGCCTATCTTCTCCGACTCCACCATGACGATGACCTCGCGGGAGACCTCGGCCATCACCCGGGAGAGGCCCACCAGCTCGTTAAAGGTGGTGGTGCCCCGCTCCGGGTCTATGCCATCGGCGCCGATGAACAGCTGGTCGAAGTCATAGGAGCGCAGCACCTGCTCCGCCACCTGACCCTGGAAGGATTCGGAGTGGGGATCCCAGGTGCCGCCGGTCATCAGCAGGGTGGGCTCGTTTTCCAGCTCCCGCAGGGCACCGGCCACGTTGAGGGAGTTGGTCATGACGATGAGGCCGCGCTTGTTGCCCAGCATGGGGATCATGGCGCTGGTGGTGCTGCCGCTGTCGATGATGATGCGGTTGTGATCGCGGATCCGCTCGGCGGCGGCGCGGGCGATGGCCAGCTTTCGTTTCGAAACCTGATCCGGGTTGCTGTCCACCACCATCTCGCTCGGCAGCGGCACGGCGCCACCGTAACGGCGCAGCAGCAGGCCACCGGTCTCCAGCACCGCCAGGTCCTTGCGGATGGTCACTTCCGAGGTGGAGAAGTGCTTGGCCAGGGCATCGACGCTGACTTCCCCCTGCTCCTGCACCAGGCTCACTATGGTGTGACGGCGCTGCTGTGTGTTGCGTTTGGTCATCTTTAAGTTTCGATTCGAAAGAATGTCGAAATATTAATGCCTTTTCGGGAAAAATCAAACGGCAAATAGGATCCGATGTGGTTCGATGCCAGAATGAAGGGCCAATTTGTGACGAGGACGCCATGGACAAACGACTCATCTGGCTGGTGGAAGATGAGGCCAGCATTGCCGATACCCTGATCTACGCCTTGCAGACCGACGGCTTCGAGGTGGAGTGGTTCCCCCTCGGCCAGCCGCTGCTGGCGCGACTGGAACAGACGCGACCGGATTTTTTGATCCTGGATGTGGGGCTGCCGGACATCGGCGGTTTCGAACTGTGCAAGCGGGTGCGGGCCCTGACCGATGTGCCCCTGATGTTTCTCACCGCCCGCAGCGAGGAGATAGACAGGCTAATCGGGCTGGAAATAGGCGCCGACGACTACGTGGCCAAGCCCTTCTCGCCCCGGGAGGTGTGCGCCAGGGTGCGGGTCATCCTGCGCCGCAGCCAGCCGGCCGCCACCCAGCCGAGTCAGGCCCTCATTCTGGACGAGGAGCGGGCCCGCATCTGCTTCCTGGGGCAGCCGCTGGCCCTCACCCGCTACGAGTACCTGCTGCTCAAGACGCTGATGCAGGCGCCGGGCCGGGTCTACTCCCGCCAGCAGCTGATGGATCTGGTGTGGCAGGACGCGGAAGAGAGCCTGGATCGCACCGTCGACACCCACATCAAGACCCTGCGCGCCAAGCTGCGGGAGCGGGATCCGGACGCCAATCTCATCCTGACCCATCGCGGGCTGGGCTACAGCCTGGAGCTGGCATGAACTCAAGGTTGCCAAGCACCGGCCGGGGGATGAGATGAGAATTGGATTGCAACTGCTGTGCGGCCTGGTGCTGATCTTCGCCCTGGCGGCCTGGTTCGTGCTGGAGATCTTCGTCGAGGAGATCAAACCCGGGGTACGCAGCGCCACCGAAGATACCCTGGTGGACATGGCCCAGATGCTGGCTCCCCTGGCCCTGGACGACATGCAGGAGGGGAAGATGGCGGACGGTCGGCTGGCCAGCGCCTTCGCCCGCCTCAACCAGGGCCCCATCAATGCCCTCATCGACGGCCACCTCAAGCAGCAGGCGGAGTACCGCATCTATGTGGTCGACGCCAAGGGCAAGGTGGTCTACGACTCGGACGGGGTGGATCTGGGCAAGGACTATTCCCGCTGGAACGACGTCTACCTCACCCTGCGCGGCGAATATGGCGCCCGCAGCACCCGCAGTGACCCCGACGATCCCGCCAGCTCTGTGATGCACGTGGCCGCCCCCTTGCGGGAAGGAAAGGACATTCTGGGCTCCCTCACCGTCGCCAAGCCCAACCGTACCCTGCTGCCTATGATAGAGCGCAGCGAACACCAGCTGTTGAAAGGGGCGGCCCTGCTGCTGTTCATCTCGCTGCTCATCGGCGCCCTGCTGGTGTGGTGGCTCACCCGCGCCATCGGCCAGCTGGTTCACTATGCCGATGCGGTCAGCCAGGGGCAGCCCGCCAACCTGCCGCGCCTCTACAGCCCGGAGCTGGACCGACTCGGCCGCTCCCTGGAAACCATGCGCCGCCAGCTGGACGGCAAGGCCTATATCGAAGCCTATGTCCACAGCCTGACCCACGAGCTGAAGAGCCCGCTGGCCGCCATTCGCGGGGCGGGGGAGATCCTGGCCGAGGCGCCGCCGCCGGACGCCGCGAAACGCTTTATCGGCAACATCAATCTGGAGACGGCCCGCATGCAGCAGCTGATCGAGCGCATGCTGCAACTGGCGCGCCTCGAATCGGGGCAGGGGCTGGACAGGCAATCCGTCGAGCCGGCCCGGCTGGGCAGACGGGTACTCGATGCCCGCCAGATCCAGGCCCAGCGCCGCCAGATCACCCTGCACGCCGAGCTGGGGGAGGGCCAGAAGCAGAAGTGGGACCCCCTGCTGGTGGAGCAGGCGCTCGGCAACCTGCTGGACAACGCCCTCGATTTCTCTCCCATCGGCAGCACTCTGGCGCTGAGCGGCGCCGTGGAGCAAGGGGGATATAGCTTCCGGGTGCGGGATCAGGGGCCAGGCATTCCCGACTATGCGCTGCCCAGAATTTTCGAGCGCTTCTACTCCCTGCCCAGACCCGACAAAGGCAAGAGCAGCGGCCTCGGGCTCAGCTTTGCCATGGAGGTGGCGCGCCAACACGGCGGCCGACTGACCCTTGCCAACCAGCCAGGAGGCGGCGTGCTGGCCGAACTCTGGCTGCCCGGCAATTGAGGGCACTTCACACCAAGCACACAGAGCCGGACTAAGCTGCGCCTCCTCGATGCCGACCTTCCCCGTCGATGCGCATTCCCATGAATCAAGGAGATAGATATGCCCCGTCTGCTGTTGTCCGGCCTGCTTGCCGCCGGTCTGCTCTGTTCATTGCCCGCCAGCGCCGCGTCCGGCTGCATGCTGTTTGCCGATGGCAGCGGCAAACCCTTCAGTAGCCAGGGGGAGTGCGCCGCCCAGTTGCCCCCTGCCTCCACCTTCAAGATCCCCCTGGCCCTGATGGGCTATGACAGCGGCTTCCTGGTGGATGAGCAGCTGCCCGCCCTGCCATTCAAACCCGGCGACGATGACTGGTTGCCAGCCTGGCGCGAGACCACCACCCCGAGCCGCTGGCTCACCTACTCTGTGGTCTGGTACTCCCAGCGTCTCACCGAGTGGCTGGGGATGGAGCGCTTCCAGCGCTACGTGGACAGCTTCGACTACGGCAACCGGGATCTCTCGGGCAACCCGGGCAAGCACGACGGCCTGACCCAGGCCTGGCTCAGCGCCAGCCTCACCATCAGCCCCCAGGAGCAGGCCCGCTTCCTCGGCAAGATGGTGAATGGCAAGTTGCCGGTCTCCGCCAAGACGCTGCAGCACACGGCCAATATCCTGCGTCAACCCGACATCGATGGCTGGCAGATCCACGGCAAGACCGGCATGGGCTACCCCAAGCTGCTGGATGGCAGCCTCAATCAGGATCAGCAGATCGGCTGGTTCATTGGCTGGGCCAGCAAGCAGGACAAGAAGCTCATTTTCGTCCACACGGTCGTGCAAAAGCCCGGCAAGCAGTTCGCGTCCCTCAAGGCGAAGGAAGAGGTGTTTGCCGCACTACCGGCGCAGCTCAAGAAGATGTGATTGCTCCCACCGGCGCCTGGCGCCGGTTTTTTGTCCCCCTTCACCGCCACTTCACAGGGCCCCATCTTCCCTTCACCCGACCCCGGCACACTCCCGTTCAACAACAAGGAGAGGCGTCATGGTCAAACAGATTTTCACCCACAAGATAGTGCTGCTGCCGTTGCTCAGCCTGCTGATGATGATCCCGGTTCACGCCATCATGGAGCTGAACCGGGAGCGCCAAGTTTACCGCTCACAAGCCATCAAACAGATAATGGCCAGTACGAGTGGACCGCAGCGCCTAACGGGCCCCGTCATCGTCCTCCCGTACACACGCGAACTGATCCTGACCGATGGCAAGGAAACCAGGAGGGAGGTGGAGACACGCTACCGCTACCTGTTGCCAGAACAGCTCACTGCCACGGCTAACATGGAGGTCACGCCACGCAAGCTTGGCATCTACCAGGCCCAGGTGTATCAGGCCAACGTCACTCTCACCGGCCAATTGCCAGCACTCCCTGATTGGCAGCCCCCACGCAACAGCGTTCCCGGCCAACCCTATCTCAGCCTGGCCGTCTCAGATGCGCGCGGCATTACTCAGATCCCGACCATCACCCTCAGCAACGAGCCACTGACCGTCACCCCCGGATCCCGGCTTGGCACCCTGCCCGGCGTGCATGTCCCGCTGACGACCAGACAACTGCAAGGAGGGAAATTCGATGTCAGGATTTCCCTGCAGGGCATGGAGAAATTCACCCTGATCCCGGTCGGTCGTGACAGCAAGCTGGCCTTGTCTGGTAACTGGCCCCACCCCAACTTCCTCGGTGATTTCCTGCCAGCCATCCGCACCGTAAACGAGCAAGGTTTCAATGCCGATTGGCAGACCAGCTGGTTTGCCACAGACATGGAAAACAAGTTCCACGACATGATCCAGAGGGACTCGGAACGTCTACCCAGCTTCAGCGTCAGCCTGGTGCAACCGGTGGATCACTATCAGCAAAACGAGCGGGCGGCCAAGTATGCCCTGCTGTTCATCGGCCTCACCTTCCTCAGCTTCTTCATGTTCGAGCTGCTCAAGGGGCTGAGGGTGCACCCTATCCAGTACGCCCTGGTGGGCATGGGGCTGGCCATCTTCTATCTGGTACTGCTGGCGCTGACCGAGCATCTCGGCTTTGGCTGGGCCTATCTCATTGCCACCCTCGCCAGCGTGGCCCTCAACGGCTTCTACCTGAGCCATGTGCTGGGCGGCCCGAAACAGGGAGTGGGATTCGCCGCCCTGCTGGGGTTGGTCTACGCCATCCTGTTCGGCCTGCTGCAGGCCGAGGAGACAGCCCTGCTGCTCGGCGCCCTGCTGCTGTTCGCCATACTGGCGCTGATCATGGTGCTGACCCGCAAGCTGGACTGGTATGGGGTGATGGGCAACCCGCCCCCTTCCTCTTCCCCAAGCCAGGAGAGCTGAAAACGAAACCGGCGCCCTGAGGGCGCCGGTTTGCATTTCATTGATCGGGTATCACTTCTTCTTGACCGGACGGGCCCAATGCTTGATGTGGCGCTGGGCCACCCGGGTGATCACCAGCTCGTGCTCGGCCACATCCTTGGTGATGGTGGAGCCGGCCCCCAGGGTCGCCCCCTTGCCGATGCGCACCGGCGCCACCAGCTGGGTATCTGAGCCGACGAAGACGTCATCCTCTATGATGGTCTGGAACTTGTTCACCCCATCATAATTACAAGTAATGGTACCGGCCCCTATGTTCACCTTGGCGCCGATGTCCGCATCCCCCAGATAGGTCAGATGACCACACTTGGAGCCCACACCGAGCCGGGATTTCTTCATCTCGACGAAGTTTCCGACGTGGGCATCCTGCTCCAGCACGGCCCCCGGGCGCAGGCGGGCGAAGGGGCCGACCGAGCACTGATCCGCCACCTGGGCACCCTCGATGACGGAGTAGGGCTTCACCTCGCTGTGATCGCCAATCTCGCAATCCTTGAGGACGCTGCCTGCACCGATGCGCACATGGTTGCCGAGCTTGACCCTGCCCTCGATGATGACGTTGACGTCGATCACCACCTCTTCCCCGATCTCGAGCGTGCCGCGCAGATCGAAGCGGGCGGGGTCTATCAGGGTAGCGCCGGCGATCATCAGCCTCTCGGCCTGCATCTGCTGATAGCTGCGCTCGAGGGCCGCCAGCTGGACCCGGTTGTTGGCCCCTTCCACCTCCATGGCGCTGTCCGGGTGGACCGCGGCGATGGGGCAGCCATCCCCATGGGCCATGGCGATGACGTCGGTGAGATAGAACTCCCCCTGGGCGTTCTTGTTGTCCAGACGGGACAGCCAGCCACGCAAATCGGCGCCCTTGGCCACCAGCACGCCGGTATTCACCTCGCGGATGGCGAGCTGTTCGGCATTGGCATCCTTCTGCTCGACGATGCCGACCACTTGGCCGTTTTCACGGACGATGCGGCCGTAGCCGGTGGGGTTGTCCAGCACCACGGTCAGCAGCGCCATGCCGTCGTCGGTCTTGGCGGCCAGCAGCCGTTGCAGGGTCTCGGGCTGGATCAGCGGGGTATCGCCGTAGAGCACCAGCACGTCGTCTTCATCTTTCCAGAACGGGATCGCCTGGGCGACGGCATGGCCGGTCCCCAGCTGCTGGGCCTGCAACACCCAGTTCAGATCCGGGGCGGCGATCCGCTCTTTCAGCAGCTCGGCGCCGTGGCCATAGACCAGGTGCAGTTGCTCGGCCCCTATCTGGCGGGCGGTGTCGATCACATGGGACACCATGGGTTTGTTGGCGACAGGGTGCAGCACCTTGGGCAGTACGGAGCGCATGCGGGTACCTTTACCCGCAGCCAGGATCACGACGTTGAGAGACATAGCCAGCCTTTGAAACATGAAGAAATGCTCGGCGGAGTCTATCGAACGGGCAAAAAAAAAGCGACCCGAAGGTCGCTTTTGATAGTACCGCTATTAACGGTAATTCTTTTTGACGATATCGATAACCCGCAGTTGGGCCATCGCCTTGGCCAGCTCGGTGGCGGCCTGGGCGTAATCGATGTCACCATGGGAGCTGTGGATCCGCTCCTCGGCACGACGCTTGGCTTCCTGGGCTTTCGCCTCATCCAGGTCATCGGCACGGATCGCGGTATCGGCCAGCACAGTCACGGCTTCGGGTTGTACTTCCAGCATGCCGCCGGAGATGTACATCACCTCTTCATCACCGTTCTGCTTCACCAAGCGGACCAGGCCCGGCTTGATGGACGTCAGCAGCGGTGCATGACCGTGGCGGAGACCCAGCTCACCCTCGGAGCCTGATACCTGGGCAGATTGTACGCGACCGGAAAACAGCTTTCCTTCGGCGCTCACCACGTCCAGGTGAAAGGATATCTCAGCCATGGGCCCTCCTATCGAGGCTTACAGTTTCTTGGCTTTCTCGACGACTTCGTCGATACCGCCAACCATGTAGAACGCCTGCTCGGGCAGATCGTCATACTCGCCTTTCAGGATGCCCTGGAAACCACGGATGGTCTCTTTCAGCGGCACGTATTTGCCCGGAGAACCGGTAAATACTTCGGCCACGAAGAACGGCTGGGACAGGAAACGCTCGATCTTACGGGCACGGGCGACGGTCAGTTTGTCTTCTTCTGACAGTTCATCCATACCCAGGATGGCGATGATGTCCTTCAGCTCCTTGTAGCGCTGCAGCACGGTCTGAACGCCACGAGCAGTCTCGTAGTGCTCCTTGCCAACCACCAGCGGATCCAGCTGACGGGAGGTGGAGTCCAGCGGGTCAACGGCAGGGTAGATACCCAGTGCCGCGATCTGACGGGACAGTACCACTGTCGCATCCAGGTGGGCGAAGGTGGTCGCCGGAGACGGGTCGGTCAAGTCATCCGCAGGCACGTAAACGGCCTGGACTGAGGTGATGGAACCTGTCTTGGTGGAGGTGATACGTTCCTGCAGAACGCCCATCTCCTCGGCCAGGGTCGGCTGGTAACCTACTGCGGACGGCATACGGCCCAGCAGTGCGGATACTTCGGTACCCGCCAGGGTGTAACGGTAGATGTTGTCCACGAAGAACAAGACGTCACGGCCCTCGTCACGGAACTTCTCGGCCATGGTCAGGCCGGTCAGCGCCACGCGCAGACGGTTTCCGGGCGGCTCGTTCATCTGACCGTAAACCAGAGATACCTTGTCCAGTACGTTGGACTCCATCATCTCGTGGTAGAAGTCGTTACCCTCACGGGTACGCTCACCGACACCGGCGAACACGGAGTAACCGCTGTGCTCGATGGCGATGTTACGGATCAGTTCCATCATGTTGACGGTCTTGCCGACACCGGCGCCACCGAACAGACCGACCTTACCACCCTTGGCGAACGGGCATACCAGGTCGATAACCTTGATGCCGGTCTCCAGCAGGTCGTTGCTGTTGGACTGATCTTCGTAGCTGGGGGCTTCGCGGTGGATGGACCAACGCTCTTCTTCGCCGATCGGACCCTTCTCGTCGATGGGCTCGCCCAGTACGTTCATGATGCGGCCCAGGGTCGAGGTACCGACCGGTACCTGGATTGCCTTGCCGGTATTAACTACTTCCAACCCACGACGCAGACCGTCGGAGGAACCCATGGTGATGCAGCGTACGACACCGCCACCGATCTGCTGCTGCACTTCCAGCACCAGACCCTGGCCTTGACCTTCGCTGACGACGCTCAGAGCATCGTACACCTTGGGCACGGCATTCTGCGGGAACTCGATGTCCACCACAGCGCCGATGATTTGGACGATGAAACCATTACTCATGTCAAATCCTCTAAACCTTTGATAACCCTTGCCTTACACCGCAGCAGCACCGGAAACGATCTCTGTCAGCTCCTGGGTGATACTGGCCTGACGGGCCTTGTTGTATACCAGTTGCAGATCGTTAATCAGGTTGCCGGCGTTGTCAGTCGCGGCTTGCATGGCAACCATTCGGGCTGCCTGTTCGCTGGCCAAGTTTTCCACCACGCCCTGGTACACCTGGGACTCGACATAGCGAATCAGCAGGGTATCCAGCAGCTTCTTGGGATCCGGCTCATAGAGGTAATCCCAGTGGTGCTTCTTGGCGAGCTTGCTGTCTTCTGTTACGGGCAAAGGCAGCAATTGATCGACTCGGGGTTGCTGCACCATGGTGTTGACGAACTTGTTGTACACCAGATACAGCTTGTCTATCTCACCGTTGTCGTACGCCTTCAGCATGACCTTCACTGAACCGATCAGGTCATTGATGCTCGGGTTGTCACCCAGTCCGGAGACATGGGCTTGCACCTTGGCACCGTGCCGCTGAAAGAAGCCGGAGGCCTTGTTGCCGATCAGAGCCAGGTCAACCTTGGCTCCTTTCGCGCTCCATTGCTTCATATCATTGAGGGCTGCCTTGAACAGGTTGATGTTCAGGCCGCCACACAGGCCACGGTCGGTGGAGACGACGATGTAACCCACTCGCTTGACCTCACGTTCCATGAGGTAGGGGTGCTTGTATTCCAAGTTCCCCTGGGCGATATGGCCGATCACCTTGCGCATGGTTTCAGCGTACGGACGGCTGGCAGACATGCGTTCCTGCGCACGGCGCATCTTGCTTGCTGCCACCATTTCCATAGCGCCGGTGATCTTCTGAGTGTTCTTCACACTCCCGATCTTGTTACGTATCTCTTTTGCGCCGGCCATCTCTTCTCTCCATCAGGTGGCAGCTTGCGCTGCCACACACGCTTACCAGGTCTGGGTTGCCTTGAAGGTATCGAGCAACGCAGTCAGCTTGCCAACGATGTCATCGTTGTAGTCGGCCTTGGCATTGATCTCAGCCATCAGCTCGCCATGCTGGGTATTGGCGTAAGAGAGCAGAGCGGCTTCGAAGTCGACGATCTTGGCGATTTCGACATCGGAGAGGTAACCCTTCTCGGCGGCGAACAGCACCAGGGATTGCTGGGCCACGCTCATCGGAGAGTACTGTTTCTGCTTCATCAGCTCGGTCACTTTCTGACCGTGGTCCAGCTGCTTGCGGGTCGCCTCGTCCAGATCGGAAGAGAACTGGGCGAAGGCCGCCAGCTCGCGGTACTGGGCCAGGGCGGTACGGATACCACCGGACAGCTTCTTGACGATCTTGGTCTGGGCCGCGCCACCTACCCGGGATACGGAGATACCCGGGTCAACCGCCGGACGAATACCGGAGTTGAACAGCTGAGTGGTCAGGAAGATCTGACCGTCGGTGATGGAGATCACGTTGGTCGGAACGAACGCAGACACGTCGCCGGCCTGGGTTTCGATGATCGGCAGCGCGGTCAGCGAACCGGTCTGGCCAGTCACGGCACCCTTGGTGAACTTCTCGACGTACTCGACGTTGACGCGGGAAGCGCGCTCGAGCAGACGGGAGTGCAGATAGAAGACGTCACCCGGGTAGGCTTCGCGTCCTGGCGGACGGCGCAGCAGCAGGGAGATCTGGCGGTAGGCCACGGCTTGCTTGGACAGGTCATCATAGATGATGAGCGCGTCTTCGCCGCGGTCACGGAAGTACTCACCCATGGAGCAACCGGCATAGGGCGCCAGGTACTGCAGGGCAGCGGCTTCGGACGCGGAGGCAACCACGACTATGGTGTTGGCCAGGGCGCCGTGCTCTTCCAGCTTGCGCACCACGTTGGCGATGGTGGAAGCCTTCTGGCCGATCGCGACGTACACACACTTAATACCAGAGTCTTTCTGGTTGATGATGGTGTCGATGGCGATGGCGGTCTTGCCCACCTGACGGTCACCGATGATCAGCTCACGCTGGCCACGACCGATGGGGATCATGGCATCGATGGCTTTCAGGCCGGTCTGGACAGGCTGGTCAACAGACTTACGCTCGATAACGCCCGGTGCGATCACTTCGATCGGCGAGAAGCCGTCGTTGTCGATGGGACCCTTACCGTCGATAGGCTGACCCAGGGTGTTGACCACCCGGCCCAACAGACCACGACCGACCGGCACTTCCAGAATGCGGCCAGTCCCTTTTACTTTCATCCCTTCGGCCAGATCGGCGTAGGGACCCATGACCACGGCACCGACGGAGTCACGCTCCAGGTTCAATGCCAGAGCGAAGCGGTTGCCCGGCAGCTCGATCATTTCACCCTGCATGGCATCGGCCAGACCGTGGATACGAATGATACCGTCGCTTACGGAGACGATGGTACCTTCGTTGCGCGCTTCGCTCTTGACATCAAACTGCGCGATGCGCTGCTTGATAAGCTCGGCGATTTCAGTGGAATTCAGTTGCATGCTCTAATACCCCAATCAAGATTGCAGCGCGTCGGCCATGCGATCCAGCTTACCGCGGACGGTGCCGTCGATAACCAGATCTCCGGCCTTGATGAGCACTCCGGCCATCAAGGACGCATCCATGCTGCAATTCAGCTTCACTTTGCGTGCGAGACGTTGCTCCAGAGAAGCCTGAATAGCGGCCTTCTGCTGGTCGGTCAGTTCGTGTGCCGAAATCACGTCAGCCTGAACTTCTTTGTCGAGTTCAGCCTTGAGCAATACATATTCGGTCACGACCGCCGGCAGCACACCCAAGCGACCATTCTCAGCCATCACCCGGATCAGGTTCTGGCCATGCGCGTCGAGTTGTTCACCGCAGACACTCACAAACAGGTTTGCGAGGGACTCGGCAGCCACAGAGCCGTGTACCATGGAGTGGATGGTCTCGTTTTCGACGACTTGCGCCGCGAAATCGAGCATCTCCAGCCATTGGTCAACCGCCTTGTGCTCAACGGCAAACTCGAAAGCAGCCTTGGCGTAGGGGCGAGCGATAGTAGTCAGTTCAGACATGGCCCCGTTCCCGTTACAGTTCTGCTACCAGTTTGTCGACGATGTCGCTGTTGGCAGCCTGGTCGATGTGGCGCGCCAGGATCTTCTCTGCGCCCGCAATGGCAAGAGCAGCAACCTGCTTGCGCAGTTCTTCTTTGGCACGATGACGTTCAGCGTCGATCTCGGCACGGCCTTGAGCCAGGATTTTCTCCCGCTCAGCCTGGGCACCGGTTGCCGCCTCATCGATGATCTGGGCCTTGCGTTTGTTGGCCTGTTCAATGATTTCGGCAGCCTGACGCTTGGCTTCTTTCAGCTGATCGGTGGCGTTGGCCTTGGCCAAGTCCAGATCTTTTTTGGCACGCTCTGCAGAAGAGAGTCCGTCAGAGATAGCTTTCTGACGGGCTTCGATGGCAGCCATCAGCGGCGGCCATACGAACTTCATGCAGCACCAGACAAAAATGATGAAAGCAAGTGTCTGACCGAGGAGGGTGGCATTGATACTCACAACCAAGACCTCTCTATATGAAATTTAAAAAGAAAGTGATAACAACCGCATCACTTATCAGGCAGCAACCCCGAAGATCAGGTACAGAGCCATACCGACCACGATCATCGGGATTGCGTCGACCAGACCCATTACGATGAAGAAGTTGGTACGCAGGATGGGCATCAGGTCAGGTTGGCGAGCGGCGCCTTCCAGGAACTTGCCACCCAGCAGAGAGATACCGATAGCGGCACCAACAGCGGCCATACCCAGCATGATTGCAGCGGCGAAGTAAATCATTTCCATCTTTATATTCTCCAAACAGAGCTAGTAAACGTAACAGGATTAATGGTCTTCACTGGCCATCGACAAATAGACAATGGTCAATACCATGAAGATAAAGGCTTGCAGAGTAATTACCAGAATGTGGAACAGCGCCCAGGGCACACTAAGGAGCCATTGGGACCACCACGGTAGCAGACCAGCGATCAGGATAAACACCAGTTCACCGGCATACATGTTACCAAACAGACGCAGACCCAGAGAGATGGGCTTGGACAGCAGGGTAACCAACTCCAACGCGAGGTTAACAGGGATCAGTGCCCAGTGATTGAAAGGGTTGAGGGTCAACTCTTTCACAAAACCCGAGACGCCCTTCATCTTGATGCTGTAGATGATGATCAAGGCGAAGACACCCAGGGCCATGGACATGGTGATGTTAACATCGGCGGAAGGAACTACTCGCAAGTAGGGGATGCCCAGCACTTGTGCCGTGTAGGGCAGGTAGTCAACCGGGATGAGATCCATCAAGTTCATCAGGAAAACCCAGATGAACACGGTCAGTGCCAGCGGAGCGATCAGCTTGCTCTTACCGTGGAAGATACCCTTGACGGTGTCATCCACAAACTCGACAACCATTTCTACAAAACACTGAAGCTTGCCCGGTACACCGCTGGTCGCCGTAGCAGCCACCTTGCGGAATATCCAGATAAACAGAGCGCCGAGGATAACGGAAAATATCATGGAGTCGATATTTACCGTCCAGAACCCCGAACCCACTTGCAGATGGTGCAGGTGGTGGGAGATGTATCCCTGAGTAGTCAGGGCTTCTCCGGTTGCAGCCATGAGTTTTCCTAGTAGCGGTTATTGAGAACGATCGTGATGACCCATTGGAAAAACAGGGAGAGCGAATAGGTGACATAGAGGGGAAGGTGATCCACCTCGACGTACGAGAGCACTGCCACGAAGAGTGCGACGGTACTTACCAGCTTGATCCCTGCTCCAACATAAAAATCCCACAATACCCAGCCCGCACTCCCGGGGCCGAGGTTCCGGTTCAACGTAAACAGACTGAACAGGAGTTGTGGAATCAGGTATATGCCTCCCCCATAGAGGGACGCATATCCAGCCGAAATGCCCCTAAGGTGAACCCAAGCGGCACTCACAGCCAGGATCAGGGTGAGTTGGCAAGCAATCATCGCCAGGGCCAGTGTCAAACCTTTCCAGGCCAATTTCTGCTTCACCTACGCCCCCTGAACATTACAGAACTGTAAAAAACGACATGTTGGCATGTACGAATTTACAGCCCCAAAAGCCGGTCAAATTATACCCTTGAAGACAGCTATTGCAACATGGCAAAAACCCTTAAATTTTGCGGCTTTCCGCACAAAATTAAGGTTAGGTTCATATCGAAAGGAATGGATGTTTTATTACTACACAAAGCGTAAAAATCACGATTCTGACAGGCCAAAATAGCCCAAAACCCGATCCAAATCGGCCAAGTTCTCGTAACTTATTACTAACTTGCCACTATCCTGTCTGCCTTGCTGCAATTGCACCTGATTGCCAATTTTTTCGGAAATCTGACGCTCGAGGTAAGCAAATTGCGGATCCCGAACCGGTTCAACCCTGGTTTTTGCCGGTTCCAATGTTTTTTGCACCAAGCGCTCGGTATCTCGCACGGTCAAGCCCTTCTGGGCCACCAGCTTGGCCAGCTCGGACTGGGCCGGGCCGCTCAGGGCCAGCAGGGCGCGGGCATGACCCATGTCGAGGTCGCCATGCTCCACGAAGCGCTTCACGTCGTCGTTGAGCTGGTTGAGGCGCAGCAGGTTGGTGACAGTGGTGCGAGACTTGCCCACCGCCTCGGCCACCTGCTGGTGGGTCAGCTCAAACTCGGTCAGCAGCCGCTGCAGGGCGACGGCTTCCTCGATGGCATTGAGATCTTCGCGCTGGATATTCTCGATCAGGGCGATGGCCACGGCGGCCTCGTCGGGCACGTCCTTGACGATGCAGGGCACCACCTCGAGCCGGGCGAGCTGGGAGGCGCGCCAGCGCCGCTCGCCGGCGATGATCTCAAACGATTGCTCGCCGAGGGGACGCACCACTATGGGCTGGATCACCCCCTGGGCGCGAATGGAGTTGGCGAGATCGTCCAGCGCGTCCTGGGACATGTCCTTGCGCGGCTGGTACTTGCCCGAACGCAGCCACTCCACCGGCAGCTTGCGCAGCTCCCCCTGGGGGGCGGGGGCCATGGCCTCTTCGGTGCGCTGATCGCTCATCACCTGTTTCTGGCGCGCGGCCGTGCTGGTGCTGAGCAGGGCATCCAGGCCCTTGCCCAGCCCACGTTTTTTCGGGGTCATATGCTCTCTCGATCTGCGATGGCCGCCTGTGGCGCCTGCTCCTGGCGGCGCAGTATCTCGCCAGCCAGAGCCAGATAGGCCTTGGCACCCACCGATGATTTGTCATAGTGCATGGCCGGGGCTCCGAAGCTCGGCGCCTCCGCCAGCCGCACGTTGCGGGGGATGATGGTGCGATAGACCTTGTCCCCGAAGTGCTGTTTAAGCTGATCGGACACATCATTGGCCAGCCGGTTGCGGTGATCGAACATGGTGCGCAGCACCCCCTCGATCTTGAGATCCGGATTGACCACGGCGGCCAGCTTGCTGATGGTGTCGACCAGGGCCGTCAGCCCCTCCAGGGCATAGTATTCGCACTGCATGGGCACCAGCACAGAGTCGGCGGCGGCCATGGCGTTGACGGTCAACATGTTGAGGGAGGGGGGGCAGTCGATGAAGATGTAATCGTATTTGTCGCGCACCGAGGCGATGGCGTTGCGCAGCCGGATCTCCCGGGCGAAGAACTCCATGAGGCGGATTTCGGCCGCGGTCACGTCGGCGTTGGCGGCGATCAGGTGATAGCCGCCGGAGGTGTCGGTGACGATCACCTCCCGCACCGGGATATCTTCGATCAGCAGCTCGTAGGCGGTACGCTCGACGTCATACTTGTCGACGCCGCTGCCCATGGTGGCATTGCCCTGGGGATCCAGATCGATCACCAGCACCTTGCGGCGGGTAGCCGCCATGGAGGCCGCCAGGTTCACGCAGGTGGTGGTTTTTCCGACCCCACCCTTCTGGTTGGCTATGGCGATGACTTTTCCCACACTATCCCCTCAATGAAACGGCAGCCCAAGCGGGCTAGATGGTTTTAAACTCCAGCAGGTGACGCTCGCCTTCCAGCTCGGGCACCACCAGGGGATGGGAGGCCACCAGGCGGATGTTGGCCGGCAACTGGGCCAGTTCCTGCGCCGGGTATTGTCCCTTGAGCGCCAGGAAGCTGCCCTGGGCAGACGGCAGGTGGTGACACCAGGTCAGCATGTCCTCCAGGGAGGCGAAGGCCCGGCTCAGCACGCCATCGAAGCCCTGCTCGGGCTGATAGGCTTCCACCCGGCTCAGCACAGGGGTCACGTTGGTGAGTCCCAGCTCCTGGATCACCTGGCGGATGAAGCTGATCCGCTTGCCCAGGCTGTCGAGCAGCACGAACTGCTTGTCCGGGTTGATGATGGCCAGCGGCAGGCCCGGCAGACCGGGGCCTGTCCCCACGTCGATGAAACGCTCACCGCGCAGGTGAGGGCTCACCACCAGGCTGTCGAGGATATGCTTGACCAGCATGGCGTCAGGCTCGCGCACCGAGGTGAGATTGTAAGCCTTGTTCCACTTGTGCAGCAACTCGACCAGCTTGATAAGTTGGGTCTTTTGAGTCTCAGTTATAACGATATCGGCCTGCGCGAGCAGGCCGTTCAATCTTTCCAGCATGTTTTCCAAGGGCAAGGATCCTCAGGCGGTTTTACGCAGCAAACCGTGTTTCTTCAGGTGAACCAGCAGGATGGAGATGGCCGCCGGGGTGATACCGGAGATGCGGGACGCCTGACCTATGGTCTGGGGCTTGGCATCGTTGAGCTTGGCGATCACCTCGTTGGAGAGACCGTTGACGTCGCGATAGTCCATATCCAGCGGCAACAGGGTGTTTTCGTTGCGCAGCTGCTTCTCCACCTCGTCCTGCTGACGATCGATGTAACCGGCGTACTTGATCTGGATCTCCACCTGATCGGCGGCGGCGGGATCCGCGAGGGCCGGACCCACTCCCTCGATGGCCATCAGGGCGTCATAGGTCACTTCCGGGCGACGCATCAGCTCTTCCAGGCTGTGTTCGCGGCTGATGGGGGTGTTGACCAGGGCATTGATGCCGGGCACGGCCACATGCTGGGGATGGACCCAGGTGCTGCGCAGACGCTGACGCTCCTGCTCCACCGACTCCAGCTTGCTGTTGAACCTGGCCCAGCGCTCATCGTCCACCAGACCCAGTTCGCGGCCGGCCGGGGTCAGACGCAAGT
Source organism: Aeromonas crassostreae (assembly GCF_054052445.1). Lineage (NCBI taxonomy): Bacteria > Pseudomonadati > Pseudomonadota > Gammaproteobacteria > Aeromonadales > Aeromonadaceae > Aeromonas > Aeromonas crassostreae. Next base: position 24,815 of record NZ_JBSTYM010000012.1, read on the forward strand.
CAGCGTTGTCTTCCCGCAGCAGCAGGCGGTATTCGGCGCGGCTGGTGAACATGCGATAGGGCTCGCGGGTCCCCAGGGTGGAGAGATCGTCCATCATCACCCCCATGTAGGCCTGATCCCGACGGGGATGCCAGGGATCCTTGTCCTGGGCGCGCAGGGCGGCGTTCAGCCCCGCCAGCAGGCCCTGGGCTCCGGCCTCTTCGTAGCCGGTGGTGCCGTTGATCTGGCCGGCGAAGAACAGATTGGGGATGCACTTGCTCTCCATGTTCGCCTTGAGATCCCGCGGATCGAAGAAGTCGTATTCGATGGCATAGCCGGGACGGGTGATGTGGGCATGCTCGAAGCCGCGGATCGAACGGACGATCTGCACCTGCACGTCGAATGGCAGGCTGGTGGAGATCCCGTTCGGGTAGAGCTCGTGGGTGGTCAGCCCTTCCGGCTCCACGAAGATCTGGTGCGCCGTCTTGTCGGCGAAACGGGTGATCTTGTCCTCGATCGACGGGCAGTAACGGGGCCCGATCCCCTCGATCACCCCGGCGTACATGGGGCTGCGATCCAGGTTGTTGCGGATCACCTCATGGGTCTGCTCGTTGGTATGGGTCACGAAGCAGGAGATCTGGCGCGGATGCTGGCTGGCATCACCGATGAAGGAGAATACCGGGGTCGGGGTGTCGCCCGCCTGGGCCTGCATCACGGAAAAATCGACGCTGCGAGCATCGATCCGCGGCGGCGTGCCTGTCTTGAGCCTGTCGATGCGCAGGGGCAATTCCCGCAGACGCTGGGCGAGGGCGATCGAGGGAGGATCCCCGGCGCGACCGCCCTTGTAGTTGTCCATGCCGATGTGGATCAGGCCGTTGAGGAAGGTGCCGACGGTCAGTACCACCGTCTTGCCGTGAAAGCGGATCCCGCTCTGGGTCACGACACCGGCGACGCGATCCCCGTCCATGATGAGATCGTCACAGGCCTGCTGGAAGATCTTCAGGTTCGGCTGGTTCTCCAGCATCTCCCGCACCGCCGCCTTGTAGAGCAGACGATCCGCCTGGGCGCGGGTGGCACGCACAGCCGGGCCCTTGGAGGAGTTGAGGGTGCGGAACTGGATCCCGCCAAGATCGATGGCACGCGCCATGATCCCGCCGAGGGCATCGATTTCCTTGACCAGGTGTCCCTTACCGATCCCACCGATCGCCGGGTTGCACGACATGTGGCCCAGGGTATCGATGTTGTGTGTCAGCAGCAGGGTATTCATGCCCATGCGGGCAGAAGCCGCCGCCGCCTCGGTTCCTGCATGACCGCCACCGACGACGATCACATCAAATTGTTCATGGTATTGCATTGGGATCACCTTGATCTGCACGCCTGAGATCGTTTTGTTTGCCGTCTAGAACCCCGTATCAAGGGGGCAAACATTCTATCTGTTTCAGGTGCTCAGTGAAACGTCTAGTTGATCGCCTTTGGGAGATCAGGATCCGTTAGTAGATCTTAAGGATCTTTAGATCGATCTTTTACTGGATCTTTTATTAGGATCCAGGATTTCTGTTGATAAGCACTTTTTGATCATAAAGATCATTATCTTAAAGACGATCCCAGCCTGTGGAAAAGCTTGGATCCTGGCCCGGGGAACCGGGGGACAACCAGGGTGTTTATACACAGTACCGGATCTGTAGATAACTAGCGCATAGGATAACTATAGGTTTTACAGAGGTTTGAGCTGTAGTTATCCACATCACCCCCGATTGCTGTGGGTAAGCATGTAGAACAAGTCTGCCGGATCGAATTGTGAATAACCTGGTGGATAGTCAATCGAGGCGGGGAAGGGGAGATCGTCTCCTGGCCGGGGATCTCCCCTCTTGATCAGGCGATCGAGGCGAGCCAGGGGTGGATCCAGGCCTCGGCGGCATCTTCCGGGATCTCGTAGCGGGTGACATCTATCTCCAGTCGCTCGCCGATCCGGCTGGCTCCGCACTCGTGCAACAGGCGATCCAGGGTCTTGCCGCCGGCGCAGAAGGTGTCGTAGCTGCTGTCCCCCAGGGCGACCACCCCGTAACGAAACGCGGCAAGATCCGGTTTTTGCTCGGAAAGATCTTTTGCGAACGGCTGGAGATTGTCCGGCACGTCCCCGGCGCCATGGGTCGAGGTGACGATCAGCAGTATGGTGTCAGGCTCGGCCATGATGGTCGCCAGGCGGGCGGGATTATGGATCTCGGCCTGGTGGCCGCCCTGTTCGATCTGCTGGGCAAGGTGGTCGGCGACATACTCGGCGGCGCCCAGCATGGAGCCGACGATGAGGTTGAATTTGGCCATGGCTATCTGATTCCTGATGCGGTGAGGATCCGGATTCTACCGCCAAAGCATGTGGATAAATATGGATAAGCATTGGGGATATTCGGCCGCTTTTCGGCGGTCGAGATCCCGCCGCAGATCCTCACTCTTTTTCCTCTTCTGCTCTTCCTTATATATGGCCGCCCGCCAGAAAGACTCTTTTGTGTCTACTTTCTTCGGCTGAGTGGGATCTCCTTGCTCTCTGTCAATACGGATGCGAATGATTGGCAATTATTAAATCGATTGAGATCCCCTCCTGTAGTAGCATGACGCTGCTTTATTCGCCGCATCGTTCGGCGAGGCGGGCCTGGCCCGTCTCATAAAAACATAAAACCAACTCATTGAAGAATTGAGACTTAAAACATGACAGTTCAAACAGAAGATTCATTCACCCCGGCCCTCTCCCTGCTGGGGCGTCTGGTGCCTCTGGCGTGCCTGCTGGGTACTTTGCCTGCCCTGGCCGAGGAGGATGTCCTGCCCAAGGCCAGTGAAACCATGGTGGTCACCGGCACCGCCATGAAGGTGGAAGTGCCCATGGCCGAGACGCCTCGCGCCGTCTCAGTGGTCAACCGCGAGGAGCTGGATCAGCATGGGGTGCAGCAGCTCGACGAGTCCCTGCGCTACCGCTCCGGCGTACTCACCGGTTTCTATGGCTCCGACAACAACACCAACTGGTTCAAGGTGCGTGGCTTCAATGCCGCCGATTACCTCGACGGCAACCGCCTGTTCGGCACCGGTTACTACGTCTGGACCCCTGAGCCCTTCGGCCTCGAGAGCGTGGAAGTGCTCAAGGGCCCGGCCTCCATCCTCTACGGCGAGGCGCCTCCCGGCGGCGTGATCAATGCCATCAGCAAGAAGCCGACCGCCACCCCTCAGGGCCTGCTGGATCTGCAACTGGGCAGCCGGGATCATCGCCAGATCGGGGTGGATGTGTCCGATGCCCTGACCGATGACAGCCGCTACCGCATGGTGGCCCTCTATAAAGAGCGGGACGGCGTGCTGGATGGTACCTACAACGAGCGCGCCTATCTGGCGCCGAGCGTCACGTTCGATCTCTCGGATCGCACCAACCTCACCCTGCTGGCCAGTTTCCTGCACGACGAAGGGGTGCCCACCAACGGCTTCTTCCCTGTCTATGGCACCCTCAACACCTCGGGCGGCCAGATTGATCCCAGCACCAACCTGAGCCAGCCGGACTACGATCGCAATCGCAACACCCAGATCTCCGCCGGTTACGAGCTGGCCCACCAGATCAACGAGACCTGGGAATTCAAGCAGAACGTCCGCTTCAACTACAACGATCTGCTGCTGCGCCAGACCTATATCTTCCCGACCTATGAGGGCACCACCGCCTACCGCGGTCTGGTCTATCGTGATGGCGACACCAAGAGTGGCACCATGGACAACCAGCTGGTGGGCTACTGGAACACGGACCGCACCGAACAGACCCTGCTGCTGGGGATGGATCTGCAGCGTCACGTGAACGAAGGTCAGGAAGCCGACAACTACGGCATGGGATCCATCGATACCCTGCACCCGGATCACGGCGGCTTCCCCGGTTTCGACGAGTCCACCACCACCCATCAGAAGAGCACCAAGGGTCAGAGCGGCTTCTATGCCCAGCACCAGATCCGTTGGGACGATCGCTGGCTGCTGACCGCAGGGGGCCGCTTCGACTATGTGGAGACCCACAACATCAGCGAAGCCACCGCCAAGAACGAGAAGCAGTATGACGACAACCTCTCCCTCTCCGGCAGCCTGATGTACCTGGCCGACAACGGCCTCTCCCCCTACTTCGCCTATGCGGAGTCGTTCGAGGTGCTGCCGGGCATAGATCCCAACACCAGGAACTCCTACAAGCCGCTGGAAGGCAAGCTGTACGAGACCGGCATCAAGTACGCCCCCAGCTTCCTCGATGGTTACATCAACCTGGCGCTGTTCGATCTGGAGCAGACCAACTCGCTGGTCTCTACAGGCTCAGGTCAGCAAACCCAGGCCGGCGAAGTGACCTCCCGGGGCGTCGAACTGGAGGGGAGCGTGCAGGCCACCGAGGCGCTGCGTCTGACCGCTGCTTATACCTACACCGATGCCAAGACCAACGACACCGGCAACGGTGACCGTCGTGCCAGCCTGATCCCGCGCCACCAGGCCTCCTTCTGGGGCAACTACCAGGTGCAGCAGGGGCCGGTCTCCGGGCTGGAACTGGGCACCGGGGTGCGCTATATCGGCTCCAGCGTCGGCATAGGCGCGGTGAATGCGGACTACACCCCCATCTATGGTTCCGCCCAGGTGCCGGCCCAGACCGTATGGGATGCGATGATCGGGTATGATTTTGCCAAGAACTGGCGAGCCCAGATCAACGTCAACAACCTGCTGAACGACACCTATGTGGCAAGCTGTGACTACTACTGCTACTACGGCGAGCCGCGCAGCATAGTCGGCTCCGTCAACTACCGCTGGTAAGCACCAGGCCGGGCGGGGGCATTAGCTCCCGCCCTCCTTCTTTTCGCATACAGGCCTGTCATGGAACTCTTGTCACTGGTTTACCGCCAATACCGTTGGCCCTTCATCGCCATTACCCTGCTCAGCCTGCTCAGCGCAGTGAGCGGGATAGGTGTTATTTACTTTATAAATCAATCGCTTATCGAATCAGTCGGCGAGCCACTGCCTGTGCTTGGCCAGCTGATCGGCCTCATCTTGCTGCTGCTGGTGATAACTCTGGGATCCCAGCTGGCCCTGACCACCCTGGGTCACCATTTCGTCTATCACCTGCGCGGTCGCCTGCTCAAGCAACTGCTGGACACCGACGTCGCTCGCATTCGCCAGCTGGGGCAGGGGCCGCTGCTGGCCTCCCTCTCCAGCGACATCGGCCAGATCACCATCGCCTTCGTGCGCCTGCCGGAGCTGGTGCAGGGGCTGGTGCTCACCCTGGGTTCCATCATCTACCTCGGCCTGCTCTCTCCCGCCCTGCTCGGCGTCACCGCCCTCTGGGTCACCATCACCATGGTGGTGGGCTGGCTGCTGGTGAACCATGTCTATCGCCACCTGTCTCACATGCGTCAGGCCGAGGACAGGCTCTATCAGAACTACCAGTCCATCATCGCCGGCAGCAAGGAGCTGGCCCTCAACCGCGAGCGGGCCCACTTCGTCTATCACCAGCTCTATGAGCAGAACGCCCAGGACTATCGCCGCCACATCATCCGCGCCGATACCTACCACCTGAGCGCGGTGAACTGGTCGAACATCATGATGCTGGGAGCCATCGGCCTGGTCTTCTTCCTGGCCAATGGCCTCGGCTGGGCCAACACCAATGTGGCCGCCACCTTCGCCCTGACCCTGTTGTTCCTGCGCACCCCGCTGTTGCAGGGCATTGGCGCCCTGCCGACCCTGATCGCCGCCCAGGTGGCGTTCGACAAGATAGCGACCCTGAACCTGGCCGAGCCGGAACCCGCCTTCCCGCTGCCGCCGGCCCCCAGTGTCTGGCAACGGATCGAGCTGGAGCAGGTGAGCTTTCACTATCAGGGGGAGGGCGGCTTCGCCGTGGGGCCCATCAATCTGGTGATCGAGCGGGGGGAGCAGGTGTTCATCATCGGCGGCAACGGCTCCGGCAAGTCGACCCTGGCCATGCTGCTGACCGGGCTCTATCAGCCGGTCTCTGGCCGGATCCTGCTGGATGGTAAGCCCGTCACCGATCGCAACGCCTACCTGGCGCTCTTCTCCGCGATCTTCACCGACTATCACCTGTTCCAGCACCTGCTGGGGCCGGAACCCAAGGATGAGCTGGTGGCCGAGTGGCTGGAGCGGTTGCAGATGGGCAGCAAGCTCGCCATCGAGAACAACTTCATCGCCGACATCGACCTCTCCCAGGGCCAGCGCAAGCGGGTCGCCCTGCTGCTGGCCCTGGCGGAGCAGCGCGAGGTGATGCTGTTTGACGAGTGGGCCGCGGATCAGGATCCCCAGTTCCGCCGCATCTTCTATCAGGTGCTGCTGCCGCGCCTCAAGGAGATGGGCAAGACGGTGATCGCCATCAGCCACGACGATCTCTATTTCTCCCTGGCGGATCGCCTGCTGGAGATGCGTCAGGGCCGCCTCACCGAGCTGACCGGCGAGCGGCGCGAGCAGGTGAGCCGGGATGCCGTCGCCCATCTCGATAGCGAGGTGCCGGTCTGATGCCGGCCAACAGGAACCTTTTATGTTTGAGATGAAAGCTGCCAGCTTCGTGGTCAACGACCGCACCCTGCTGCAACCCACCAGCCTGCGCTTCGAGCAGGGCCGGGTCTATGGCCTCATCGGCCACAACGGCTCGGGCAAATCCACCCTGCTCAAGCTGCTGGCACGCCAGCAGCCCCACAGCGGCGGGGAGATACTGTTCGATGACCAGCCGTTGCAGGAGTGGGGCAACCGGGACTTCGCCCGTCAGGTGGCCTATCTGCCCCAGCATCTGCCGAGCGCCGAGAACCTGCTCGGCCGCGAGCTGGTGGAGATGGGGCGCTATCCCTGGCGCGGCCTGCTGGGCCGCATGGGGGAGGAAGATCACCGCCAGGTGGCGCGGGCCATCGCTCTGACCCATACCGAACGCTTCGCCGATCGGCTGGTGGATACCCTGTCCGGCGGCGAGCGGGGCCGGGTCTGGCTGGCCATGCTGCTGGCCCAGGAGAGCCGCTTCATCCTGCTGGACGAGCCGCTGGCCGCCCTGGACGTGGCTCATCAGGTGGAGGTACTCACCCTCGTCAAGCAGCTCAGCCGCCAGCTCAACCTCGGGGTCATCATCGTCATCCACGACATCAACATGGCATCTCGCTTCTGCGATCGGCTGGTGGCGCTGCACGGCGGTCGTCTGCTGACCCAGGGCGAGCCTTCACGCATCATGACCAGCGAGACCCTGCATGCCATCTACGGCATCCCGATGGAAGTCATTCGCCACCCGGCTCATGACCACGCCATCGCCATCGTTTAGACAAGGTTTGTTATCCCGATGCGTTTATTTGTACCCATATCACTGCAGACTGGCGAGCCCCTGCACTCCATGCACCATGGCATCCCGATGGAAGTCATTCGCCACCCGGCCCATGACCACGCCATCGCCTGACCGGGGGCCGCTCTTGAATCGTCTACTGAAGATTGCCCCCTGCCTGCTCAGTCTGCTGCTGCCCCTGGCAGGGGAGGCCGGGCAGCTTGTCACCGCCACTGACGCGATCGACGCCACGCCCCGCATCGCTACCGTGGACTGGACCATAGCCGAGACCTTGCTGGCCCTCGGCGTGACCCCGCTGGCCATGGGGGATGTGAACGCCTATCGCGCCTGGGTCGGCGAACCCAGGCTCCCCGCCGAGGTGATCGACATCGGCCTGCGGGCCCAGCCCAACCGGGAGCTGCTGGCGGAACTCAAACCCGATCTCATCCTCATCTCCCCGCTGGCGGCGCCGCTTGAGCCAACCCTGTCCCGCATCGCGCCGGTGCAGTCCATCTCCCTCTATGAGCCCGATGCCGAGCTGTGGCCGCGCCTGCGGGAGGCGACCCTGACCATAGCCGCGCTGGTGAACAGAACCACCGAGGCCGAGCGCCAGCTCGCCGCCCTGGAGCGGGATCTGGCGCAGATGAAGGCGGCGCTGCCTGCCTCTCTGCCCCCCTTGCTGGTGGTGCAGTTCATCGACGAGCGCCATGTGCGGGTGTTTGGCCGCCACAGCCTGTTCGAGGCGGTGATGGCGCGGCTCGGCCTGCGCAATGCCTGGCAGGGGGAGACCAATGCCTGGGGCTTCTCGGTGGCCAGCCTGGAGCAGTTCTTGGCCATTCCCGAGGCCAGGCTGGTGGTGGTGGAACCCGTTCCCGTGGGGGTGAGCGAGAAGCTGCAGGAGCCCGGGCTCTGGCAGCACCTGCCGCTGGTACAGAACGCGCCCGTGCTGCATCTGCCCGCCACCTGGAGCTTCGGTGGCATGTTGGCCGCCCGTCGTTTCGCCACCCTGCTCGGCGCGGCCCTGCAGGATCAGGCCAAGGTGGCCCTCAAGGGGGAAGCCCAATGAACCCTTTCGTCTCCTCTCCCCTGCTGCGCCCGGGTCTGTGCCTGCTGGCGCTGACCCTGGTGCTGGCCTGCGCCGAGCTGGCGCGCCAGCTGCCGGGCGCCCTCTGGTGGCAAGCGCTCTTCTCTCCCAGGCTGGACGACGCCCGCCAGGCTGTCGTCCACTTCAGCTGGTTGCCGCGGCTGTTGGTCTGCCTGCTGGCCGGGGCCGCCCTCGGCCTGGCCGGTACCCTGATGCAACAGGTGCTGCGCAATCCCCTGGCGTCCCCCACCACGCTCGGGGTGGCCTCCGGCGCCCAGCTGGCGCTGATGATGGTGACCCTGTTCGCCCCCTCCTGGCTGTTGATCGGGCGCGAGTGGATCGCCATGGCGGGGGGGAGCCTCGCCATGGGGCTGGTGTTTGCCCTGGCCTGGCGGCGCCAGCTCAATCCCGTGGTCATCGTCTTCGCCGGGCTGGTGATCAACCTCTATCTGGCGGCCATCAGCATGGGGCTGCTGCTCTTCTTCCAGGAGGAGCTCAAGGGCCTGCTGGTGTGGGGCAGCGGCTCCCTGGCCCAGAACAGCTGGAGCGGCGTCCTCTACCTGCTGCCGCGGCTGCTGCTGGCCGGGGCCCTGGCCGCCCTGCTGGTCCGCCCCCTTGGCGTGCTGGAGCTGGACGATGCCAGCGCCCGCAGCCTGGGGGTCTCCCTCAAGCAGCTGCGCTTCGCGGGCCTGGGGCTCGCGGTCTTCGTCACCGCCTGCGTGGTGAGCGTGGTGGGGCTGATAGGTTTTATCGGGCTGGCGGCGCCGGCCATGGTGCGGCTGCTGGGGGTCAGAAAGCTCGGCCAGCGCCTGCTGTGGGCGCCGATCCTGGGCGCCCTGCTGCTGGCGGCCACGGATCTGCTGCTGCAATCCCTGAGCCGCTTCTGGCCTGTGCTGATCCCGACCGGGGCCATGACGGCGCTGCTGGGGGCGCCGCTGCTGCTCTGGCTGATCCCTCGGCTTGCCTTCAAGTCGGGGGCCCCCAAGGCCGCCAGCGGCCTGACGGTGGCACGCCATGGCGCACCTGCTCGCCTTATCGGCCTGCTGTTGATGGGGCTGATATTGGCGGTGGTTGCGTCCCTGCTGGTCGGGCAGGGGATGCACGGCTGGAGCTGGCCGAGCTGGCTGCGGTGGCAGGCCCAGCTGGAGTGGCGCCTGCCGCGCACCCTGGCGGCGGGGGCGGCCGGGGTCTTGCTGGCCCTGGCGGGCACCCTGCTGCAGCGGGTCAGCAACAACCCCATGGCGAGCCCCGAGCTGCTGGGGGTGAGCGGCGGTACCTTCATGGGGGTGATAGCGACGGCCTTGCTGCTGCCCGCTTTGCCGCTGCCCATGATGCTGCTGGGGGGAGTGATAGGCGCCTTCGGCTGCCTGCTGCTGCTGGTGCTGGTCAACCGCAAGCACGGCTTCCAGCCTGAGCGGATCCTGCTCTCCGGCATCGCCATCACGGCGCTGTTCGAGCCGCTGCAGGCCATCGCCCTGGCCAACGGCGATCTGCGAGTGCAGCAGCTGCTCTCCTGGATGTCCGGCTCCACCTATTATGTCACCCTGCCGGTGGCCTATGGCCTGACAGGGCTGGCGCTGCTGATGCTAGCGGCCTGCCTGCTGGTGAGCCGCTGGCTCGATCTCATGCCCATGGGGCCTGCGGTGGCGACGGCGCTCGGCATTCGCCTGAGCCGGGCCCAGCTCATCATACTGCTGCTGGTGGCCGTGCTCACCGCCAGCGCCACCATGGTGATAGGGCCGCTCTCCTTCGCCGGCCTGCTGGCCCCCCACATGGCCAAGCTGATGGGGCTGGTGCGGGCCCGCTGGCACCTGCTCGGCGCGGCGGGGTGCGGAGCCCTGCTGATGGTGTTGGCGGACTGGGTCGGCCAGCAAGTCCTGTTCCCCCAGGAGGTGCCGGTCGGTCTGGTCTCCACCCTGTTAGGGGGCGCTTACTTCATGTGGTGCCTGCGCCGCCTCTAGCTTTTAGGTGAAAAAATGCACAAAAAAAAGCCCGGGATCATCCCGGGCTTTTCATTGCCTGCCGTGCAGGTTTATTTGCCGATGCAAAAACTCGAGAAGATGCGGCCCAGCAGATCGTCCGAGCTGAACTCGCCGGTGATCTCGGACAGGGACTCCTGCGCAAGGCGCAGTTCCTCGGCCACCAGCTCGCCAGCCACATAGACTTCCAGCTGCTCCCTGGCCACCAGCAGCCGCTCGGCGGCGCGCTCCAGGGCATCCAGGTGACGGCGGCGGGCCATGAAGCCTCCCTCGGTGTTGCCCTGGAAGCCCATGCAGGCCTTCAGGTGCTCGCGCAGGGCGGGCAGCCCCAGCTCCGTCTTGGCTGAGATGCGGTAGACGGCGTGGCCCAGTTCCTGGCTAGGTTCCAGATCCTCGCCTGTCAGGTCGGCCTTGTTGCGAATGACGGTGAGGCCGATGTTTTTTGGCAACCGATCGACGAATTCCGGCCAGATCTCCCGCGGGTCGACCGCATCCGTGGTGGTGCCATCCACCATGAACAGCACCCGATCAGCCTGCTCTATCTCGGCCCAGGCCCGCTCTATGCCGATCTGCTCCACCTTGTCCTGGGTATCGCGCAGGCCCGCGGTGTCGATGATGTGCAGCGGCATGCCGTCCAGGTGGATGTGCTCGCGCAGCACGTCGCGGGTGGTGCCGGCGATTTCGGTGACGATGGCGGACTCGCGCCCGGCCAGGGCGTTGAGCAGGCTGGACTTGCCGGCGTTGGGACGGCCGGCGATCACCACCTTCATCCCTTCCCGCAGCAGGGCGCCCTGCTTGGCCTCGCCGCGCACACCGTCGAGCTCCGCCATGATGGCGTAGAGATCCCCCGCCACCTTGCCGTCGGAGAGAAAGTCGATCTCCTCGTCCGGAAAGTCGATGGCCGCTTCCACATAGATCCTCAATCTGGTGAGACTCTCCACCAGCTGCTGGATCTTGCCGGAGAACTGGCCCTGCAGGGAGTGCATGGCGCTGCGGGCGGCCTGCTCGCTGGAGGCTTCGATCAGATCGGCGATGGCCTCGGCCTGGGCCAGATCCAGCTTGTCGTTGAGGAAGGCGCGTTCGCTGAACTCGCCGGGACGGGCGGGGCGTATGCCGTCGATCTGCAGGATACGGCGTATCAGCATGTCCAGGATGACGGGGCCGCCGTGGCCTTGCAGCTCCAGCACATCCTCGCCGGTGAAGCTGTTGGGGGCCTTGAACAGCAGGGCTATGCCCTGATCCAGGGGCTGGCCCTGCTCGTCCTTGAACGGCAGATATTCGGCATAACGCACCCTGGGCAGTCGACCGAGCACGATTTCGGCGACTCGTTCGGCGGCGGGGCCTGAGACGCGGACTATGCCGACGCCACCCCGGCCGGGGGCGGTGGCCTGGGCCACGATCGTATCTGTTGTCATCTTGCTTGACTCGTCTGTTCGGTAATTGGGGGACATTGTAATAAAAAAGGCGGCCCGAAGGCCGCCTCTTTTGTCATCAGGGGGGAGATCAGGTGCGAGTGTGCAGCCCTTTCTTCTCCAGCTGACGATAGATGATGGTCTGCTGGGTAATGGAGATGACGTTGCTCACCAGCCAGTACAGGGTCAGGCCTGCCGGGAACCAGAGGAACATGAAGGTGAAGATGATCGGCATGAATTGCATCACCTTCTGCTGCATGGGGTCCGTGATGGTGGTCGGGCTCATCTTCTGCAGATACCACATGGAGGCACCCATGAGGATCGGCAGCACGAAGAAGGGGTCCTTCACCGACAGGTCGGTGATCCACAGGGCGAACGGCGCGTGACGCAGCTCGACGGACTCCATCAGTGCCCAGTACAGGGCGATGAAGATAGGCATCTGCACCAGGATCGGCAGGCAGCCACCCAGCGGGTTGACCTTCTCCTTCTTGTACAGCTCCATCATACCCTGGGACATCTTCTGGCGATCGTCGCCGAAGCGTTCCTTGAGCGCGGCCAGCTTGGGCTGGAGCATGCGCATCTTGGCCATGGAGGTGTACTGGGCCTTGGTCAGCGGGAACATGATGCCGCGCACCAGCAGGGTCAGCATGATGATGGCCACACCCCAGTTGCCGACGAAGCCGTGGAACACGGTCAGCAGCCAGTGCAGGGGCTGGGCGATGAACCAGAGCCAGCCGTAGTCGACGGTCAGGTCGAGGTGGTTTGCCACCTTGGCCATCTGATCCTGCAGCTTGGGACCTACCCACAGCTTGCTGGTCACTTCGGCCTGCTGGCCGGCTGCCACGTCAACCATGGGGGCCTTGTAGCCGATGATGGCCTGGTCCTTGCCCGGGATCACGCGGCTGTAGAAGCTGTTGGCCTCGTTGGCGTTGGGGGTCCAGGCGGAGACGAAGTAGTGTTGCAGCATGGCGACCCAACCACCCTGGGTGGTCTTGTTCAGGTCGGCATCCTTCATCTCGTCGAAGGTGTACTTCTTGTAGCGGGTATCTTCGCTGGAGAAGGCGCCACCGCGGTAGGCACTGGCCACCATGGCATGACCTTCCTGATCCTTGGGCGTGGTCATGGTCTGCTTGAGCTGACCGTAGAACTGCACCTGGACCGGATCGGCAGACTTGTTGTCGATCTTGTAATCGACGCCCACCGCGTAGTCACCGCGCTTGAGCACGAACTCCTTGGTGAAGACCACGCCCTTGCTGTCGGTCCAGGTCATGGGAACCAGGATCTGATCCTGACCGTCGGCCAGCTGGTAGCTGGTCTGGGCGGCTTCATAGGTGGGACGGCCTTCGGCACGGCTGTCCGGGCCATCGCGACCCACCAGACCGCTCTGGGCGACATAGATATGCTGGGGCTGGCTGGTCAGCAGCACGAACGGCTGCTCCTTGCCTTCTACCAGCTTGTGGGACAGCAGTTCGGCAGAGACGATGTCGCCACCCTGGGTGTCCAGGGTCAGCTTGAGCACGTCGGAGGAGACGGTGACCAGCTTGCGGGCGGCATTGGCAGTGGTGGCTTGCTCGGAAACCTGAGGAATATCACCGGTCTGACCGGCTTCAGGCACGAAATGTTCGGTTTGGGCCACTGGGGCCGGCTTCGGAGCCTTGTCGGACTCCCACTGTTGCCAGAGCAGGAAGCTCACGAACAGCAAACCGATCAGGAGTAGATTGCGTTGTGATTGCATAGTCTTCAGTTTCTTCGCTTTGGTTGCGGAACCGGGTCATAACCACCCTCGGATAAGGGATGGCATTTTAATAGACGTTTGCTGGCTAACCAAACGCCTTTTATGAAACCGTGAAGTCGGATTGCTTCTATCGCAAATTGGGAACAAGTCGGGGTGAAACGGCAGCGTGGCCCGAGCAGGGGACTAATGATTAGCTGATACAGGCGTATCAGTTTGATAGCTACCCATTGCAACGGCGTGACAGAGTGCGCCATAGCTTTTCCAGTAACTTGAACAGTTCCTCGTTATCCATCTCCTTCACGCCGGCCTTGGCGATCACGACGATGTCGATAGCGGGCAGGTTGGCTTGATTGAGGCGGAAACTTTCCCGAACCACTCGTTTGACACGATTACGCCAGACGGCACGCTTGAGTGCTTTTTTGGGCACGGCGAGACCGAGACGGGGATGTTCGAGCGTATTGGGACAGGCGAGAAGCGTTATTTGCGGGGAAGCGGCCCGGACAGGCTCGGCGAAAACGCGTTTGAAGTGTTCGGGAGTTAACAGACGTAACTCCCGAGAGAAGGTGTGCGGCGTTGGCATTAAACTACCAGACGGGCACGACCCTTGGCACGACGAGCGGCCAGAACTTTACGACCGTTGGCAGTAGCCATGCGGGCGCGGAAACCGTGAGAGCGCTTGCGCTTCAGGTTGGACGGTTGAAAAGTACGTTTCATGATTCGATTCCGTATAACTGTACAGTTTTGATTGTCACACTTAGCCGACGCGCCAGCTATAGCGTGTGACGACTAGCAAAAGAGGCCGAATTCTAAACAGAGTTCGGCTTTTAGTCAATCCGCCGAAGCCGGTATCGGTCATCGACCGTGAAATAAGTCTAAGGCCGGCACAGGATCCAGAGGATCGCGGGCTCCGGATTATACTGGCCCGCCCGGGTTTAACAAGGATCCTCCATGAAAAAAGGCGGCCAGGCCGCCCAGATCTCAGGATTTCAGCACCTTGCGCAGGAACGCCCGGGTGCGAGGATCCACCGGATTGACCAGTATCTGATCCGGTGGGCCCTGCTCCACGATCCTGCCTCCCTCCATGAAGATCACCCGATCCGCGACGTCGCGGGCGAACTCGATCTCATGGGTGACCACCACCATGGTCTGGTGCTGGCGGGCGAGCTGTTTCATCAGCCCCAGCACCTCGTCCACCCACTCGGGGTCGAGGGCCGAGGTGGGCTCGTCGAACAGGATCACCTTGGAGTGGGCCGCCATGGCACGGCCGATGCCGACCCGCTGCTGCTGGCCGCCGGACAGGGACGCCGGGTAGGCATCCTGCTTCTCGGCGAGACCTATGTCCTTGAGGATGCCGAGCGCCGTGGCGCGGGCCTCCGCCTTGGGCTGCTTCCAGACGGTGATCAGCCCCTCGGCGATGTTGTCCAGCGCCGTCTTGTTGGCGAACAGGGCATAGTTCTGGAACACGAAGGAGGCCCGCTTGCGCAACTCAATGGCCTCCCGTTCGCTGGCATTGGCCAGATCGAGTTGGATATCGTCGATGGCCAGCCGACCCGCATCCGGGGTTTCCAGCAGGTTGAGACAGCGCAACAGGGTCGATTTTCCGGTACCGGACGGCCCTATGATGACGACAATCTCCCCCTTCTTTATCTCCAGATCTATGTTGTTGAGCACAACATTGTCATCGAATGCCTTGGTGAGGCCGCTCAGTTTGATCATGAGTTGTTCCTCAGTAGGCACGATTGAGACGGACTTCCAGCAGGTGCTGCAAGCGGGTGAAGAAGATGACCACCACCCAGTAGACCAGGGCCACCGCCATGAAGCTCTCGAAGAACTTGAAGGAGGAGGAGGCCTCCATCTGCGCCTTGCCCATGATCTCGGCTACCCCCAGGGTAAACGCCAGGGAGGTGCTCTTGATCATGTCGATGAAGTAGTTCATCAGGGACGGTGTCGCGATGCGGGCTGCCTGGGGCAGTATGATGCGCTGCATGGCCTGCAGCTTGCTCATGCCGATGCTGAGGGCCGCTTCCATCTGGCTCTTGTGGATACCCAGGATGGCGGCACGGATGGATTCCGCCATGTAGGCGGCGAAGTGCAGGGTCAAGCCGACGATGGCGGCGGTAAAGGCATCCATTCCCACGAAGATGGGGAAGAGTTGCGGCAGACCGTAATAGAGCAGGAACAGCTGGACGAGCAGCGGAGTACCTCGAAAGAACGAGATATAGAGGATCGCCAGCCAGTGAATGACGGGAACGCGAAACACCCGCACTATCGCCAACATCAGCGACAGCACGAGTGCCAGTACGAAGCCCCACAGGGCCATTTCCATGGTCGTGCCCAGGTATTTGAGCAGGATCGGAAACAGCCCCAGCGTGTACGCGAGATCGAATTCCATCATTTATTTGCTGGTGATGTCCGCCGCGAACCACTTCTCGGAGATCTGCTTGAGAGAGCCGTCCTTGCGCATGGCGGTCAGCGCCTCGTCAACCTTGGCCAGCAGCGCCTGCTGCTTGGGGGTCTTCAGGAAGGGCAGGGCGTTCTCTATGGTTTCGAACGGCTTGCCTGCCTGTTGCAGCGGCAGCTTGGATTCCTTGATCAGCTGGGCGGTGGAGACGCGGTCCATCACGAAGGCATCGATGCGACCCAGGGCGACATCCTGCTCGAAGGCGGAGTCATAGGTGCGGATGTCCATCTTGTTGTCCGGATCGTTCTTGCGCAGCAGCTCCTCGAAGTTGGAACCCAGGTTCACCGCGACCTTCTTGCCTTCCAGGTCCTTGATACCATGGATGGTGCTGTTGCCCTTGCGCACCACTATCTGGGCACCGTCATAGACGTAGGGCTGGGAGAAGTCGTACTTGGCCTTGCGCTCGTCGGTGATGGTGATCTGGTTGGAGATGGTATCGACCCGGCCCGTTTCCAGCATGCCGAACAGGCCGGAGAAGCTGGCGGTGACGAACTCGACCTTGTAACCGGTGCGCTCGCCAATCTGGTTCCACATGTCCACCTCAAAGCCCTGCAGCTTGTCCTGCTTGACGAAGGTGAACGGGAAATATTTGCCAGACATACCGACCTTGATGGTCTCCTGGGCGACGGCCTGGCCACTGAGCATGGCCAGCAGTATGGCGGCGCCGGACACCAGCTTGATGGATGAAGACATGGGTTACCTCTCTCTGTTGTTCTGTACTTTTAGTTTTAATGACTGACGTTGGGTGAATTTTATTGGAATAAAGTCTGAAAAATAAATCTTATTTGGTTATATCAAATAACCCTGAATCACCCCGGATCCAGCCGCGCTCATGCTGTGGGTAAGTTTGGGGATGAAATGGGATCCTGAGCCGTTGGATCCTTGAAAGTCAAGGATCTTATTTGCTGGATCCACGAGCTGGCGGCTAGAGATCCAGCGGTTAAAAACGTAGAATAGCCGGTCTTTAGCTAATCAATAAACGGGAGTCTAGAGTGACTGCTTCGCTATGGCAGCAGTGCCTTAACCGGCTGCAAGATGAATTGCCCTCGGCAGAATTCAGCATGTGGATCCGGCCGCTTCAAGCGGAGTTGAGTGACAATACTCTGACCCTGTATGCACCGAATCGCTTCGTCCTGGACTGGGTACGTGACAAGTACCTGCTCCGGGTCAACGGCATCATCAACGAGATCTGTGGCGTTGATGGCCCCGCCTTGCGTTTTGATATAGGAAATCGTCCCCACCCCGTCGCCGTTGCCAGAGCACCGGTGCGCGGCGCCGCGCCTGTGAATAACTTGCAGAAGAGCTGGGAAAGCAAGGACGAAGCCAAGCCGGAGCCGAACCACAAGAGCAACACCAACGTGAACTATACCTTCGAGAATTTCGTCGAGGGCAAGTCCAACCAGTTGGCTCGTGCGGCGGCCCGTCAGGTGGCCGACAATCCGGGTGGTGCCTACAACCCCCTGTTCCTCTATGGCGGTACCGGTCTGGGCAAGACCCACCTGCTCCATGCGGTCGGCAATGCCATCAAGGATCGCAAGAAGGACGCCAAGGTCATCTACATGCACTCCGAACGGTTCGTGCAAGACATGGTGAAGGCGCTGCAGAATAACGCCATTGAAGAGTTCAAGCGTTATTACCGTAGCGTCGATGCCCTGCTCATCGATGACATCCAGTTCTTCGCCAACAAGGAGCGCTCCCAGGAGGAGTTCTTCCATACCTTCAACGCCCTGCTTGAAGGCAACCAGCAGATCATCCTGACCTCGGACCGTTACCCGAAGGAGATCAACGGTGTCGAGGATCGCCTCAAGTCCCGCTTCGGCTGGGGCCTGACGGTGGCGATCGAACCGCCTGAGCTGGAGACCCGGGTCGCCATCCTGATGCGCAAAGCGGACGAGAACCAGATCCACCTGCCGGACGAGGTGGCCTTCTTCATCGCCAAGCGGCTGCGATCCAACGTCCGTGAACTGGAAGGGGCCCTCAACCGGGTCATCGCCAACGCCAACTTCACCGGTCGTGCCATCAACATCGACTTCGTGCGCGAGGCGCTGCGGGACCTCTTGGCCTTGCAGGAGAAGCTGGTCACCATCGACAACATCCAGAAGACGGTGGCGGAGTACTACAAGATCAAGCTGGCGGACCTGCTGTCCAAACGGCGTTCCCGCTCCGTTGCCCGCCCGCGTCAGCTGGCCATGGCCCTGGCCAAGGAGCTGACCAACCACAGTTTGCCGGAAATAGGGGATGCCTTCGGTGGCCGTGACCACACGACCGTTCTTCATGCCTGTCGCAAGATAGAGCAGCTGAAGGAGGAGAGTCACGACATCAAGGAAGACTATTCCAACCTGATCCGTACCCTTTCGTCCTGATTACGGAACGGAGTGCACAGATGCAGCTCGAATACGCCAACCCTTTCCTCCTACTAGCAACGGAGAGCACAGATGCAGCTCGAAATTAGCCGCGAGGCCCTGTTACGTCCCCTGCAACTGGTGTCGGGCGCCCTGGGTGGCCGACCGACACTGCCCATCCTCGGCAACGTCCTGCTCGATGTGAACCATGGCCTGCTGTCGCTGACCGGAACCGATCTCGAAGTGGAGATGATAGGCCAGGTCCATCTCGAGGGCGCCAGCCAGGACGGACGCACCACGGTACCGGCACGCAAGCTGCTGGATATCTGTCGTGGCCTGCCGGAAGGGGCCGACATCCGCCTCAACACCGAGGGGGAGCGGTTGATCATCCGCTCCGGCCGCTCCCGCTTCAACCTGTCGACCCTGCCGGCGACCGAGTACCCGAACATCGAAGACTGGGAATCCGTACTCGAGTTCGACATCAGCCAGCTGGAGCTTAAAAAACTCATCGAGGCGACCCAGTTCTCCATGGCCAGCCAGGACGTGCGCTATTACCTGAACGGCATGCTGTTCGAGAGCGAAGGCCATGGCCTGCGTACCGTGGCGACCGATGGCCACCGCCTGGCCACCTGCCGCCGAGAGGTGGTGCAGGACTCGCTGCCGGATCATCAGGTCATCCTGCCCCGTAAGGGGGTGCTGGAGCTGGTGCGCCTGCTGGAGGCGGAGGACAAGCCGGTGCGGCTGCAAGTGGGCCGCAGCAACCTGCGCGCCGCCCTCGATGGCTTCATCTTCACCTCCAAACTGGTGGACGGTCGCTTCCCCGATTGGCGCCGCGTCATCCCCCGTGGCAGCGACAAGGCGCTGATCGCCGGGCGGGAAGACATGCGTCAGGCGTTCTCCCGTGCCGCCATTCTCTCCAACGAGAAATTCCGTGGGGTGCGTCTCAATCTGCAGCAAAATTTACTGCGGATCACCGCCAACAACCCGGAACAGGAAGAAGCCGAGGAGCTGCTTGACGTACAATATGACGCCAGCGAGCTGGAGATAGGCTTCAACGTCTCGTATGTGCTCGACGTGCTGAATACGTTAAAATGTGACCAGATCCGGGTCAGCCTGAGCGATTCCATCAGCAGTGCCATTATTGAGGATTTTGACAGTCAGGACGCTCAATACGTGGTCATGCCGATGCGGATCTAGTCGTGTCCCTGGTCAAACTCCAGCTCAACGACTTTCGCAACATCCAGCACGCCAGCCTGCAACTGTCGCCCGGCCTCAATATCCTGGTCGGCAGCAATGGCAGCGGCAAGACCAACGTGCTGGAAGCCATTCACTACCTTGGCCTGGGCCGCTCCTTTCGCACTCATCTTACCGGGAGAGTCGTTCGCCAGGGCGAGAAGGGATTCGTCCTGTTCGCCCAGTGCGAGCTCGAGGGGCGTACGGTTCCCATCGGCCTCGCCAAGGAGAAGAATGGCGACACCCAGCTCAAGATTGCCGGGGCACAGGCCCAGCGTCTGGCGGATCTGGCCGAGCTGCTGCCGGTGCAGTTGATCCATCCCGATGGCTTCGACCTGCTGACCGGCGGTCCCCAACCGCGTCGCGCTTGGCTCGACTGGGGCGTGTTTCATCAGGAGCCGACCTTCTTCTCCCTGTGGGGACGGGTGCGGCGGCTGCTGAAGCAGCGCAATGCCTTGCTGCGCACGGCGACCCAGTATCGTCAGCTGGCGTTCTGGGATCAGGAGCTGGCAAGGCTGGGTGGTGAATTGGCAGACTTTCGCGCCAAGTATTGTCAGGCCATTACGCCACTCATCCAGGAGATGACGGCGGATTTTCTACCGGAATTCGACATCAGTCTCGGTTTCTATCGGGGCTGGGAGAAGGACACCCCTCTCGGCGACTTGCTGGAGGCGGGGTTCGAACGGGATCAGAACCTGGGTTATACCGGCGTCGGCCCCCAGAAGGCCGATGTGCGCCTCAAGGCGAACGGGGTGCCCGCACAGGATATTCTGTCCCGGGGTCAATTGAAGTTGCTGGTCTGTGCCATGCGACTGGCCCAAGGGCTCTATTTGAACCAACAGAGCAGCCGTGGCTGTATTTTTTTAATTGACGATTTTGCCTCTGAACTGGATATCGACAAGCGTCGCCTGTTGGCCAACCGGCTGAAGCAATGCGCGACCCAGGTGTTTATCACCGCCATCGATACCGGTCAGCTCGCAGACATGATGGATGCGAATGACTGCAAGTTGTTCCACGTGGAACAAGGCAAGATCTCCGAAACGCTAGAGAAGGCAGAGAGTAAGCTATGAGTGAAAATAGTTACGACTCCTCGAATATCAAGGTGCTGAAGGGGCTGGATGCGGTCCGCAAGCGCCCGGGGATGTATATCGGCGATACGGATGATGGCTCGGGTCTGCACCACATGGTGTTCGAGGTCGTCGATAACTCCATTGACGAGGCTCTGGCTGGCTACTGTTCCGATATCCAGGTCAAGATCCATTCCGACGGCTCCGTCTCGGTGCGTGACAACGGCCGGGGCATTCCGGTCGACATTCACCCGGAAGAGGGCCGTTCCGCCGCCGAAGTCATCATGACGGTGTTGCACGCCGGCGGCAAATTCGACGACAACTCCTACAAGGTGTCCGGCGGCCTGCACGGCGTGGGCGTCTCTGTGGTGAATGCCCTGTCTGACAAGCTGCTGCTGACCATTCGCCGCAACGGCCATGTCTACGAGCAGACCTATCATCTGGGCGAACCCCAGGCCCCGCTCAAGCAGATTGGTGACAGCAGTTCAGGAACAGGCACAGAGGTGCGTTTCTGGCCGAGCTCGACCATCTTCAGCGACACCCTGTTTCACTACGATATCCTGGCCAAGCGCCTGCGCGAGCTCTCCTTCCTCAACTCCGGTGTCTCCATTCGTCTCGAAGACGAGCGGGATGGCCGCGAGGTGCATTTCTGCTACGAGGGCGGCATCAAGGCGTTCGTCGAATACCTGAACCAGAACAAGACCCCGATCCATCCCAAGGTGTTCCACTTCACCACGGAGCAGGACGGTATCGGCGTTGAAGTGGCGATGCAGTGGAACGACGCCTACCAGGAAGGGGTCTACTGCTTCACCAACAACATCCCCCAGCGGGATGGCGGCACCCACCTGGTGGGCTTCCGTACCGCGCTGACCCGTACCCTCAACACCTATATGGACAAAGAGGATTACAGCAAGAAGGCCAAGTCGGCCGCCAGCGGCGACGACGTGCGTGAGGGGTTGATTGCGGTGATCTCGGTCAAGGTACCTGATCCCAAGTTCTCCTCCCAGACCAAAGACAAGCTAGTCTCTTCCGAAGTGAAGACCGCCGTCGAACAGGCCATGGGCGAGAAGCTGGGTGAGTTCCTGCTGGAAAACCCGGGCGATGCCAAGATAGTGGTCAACAAGATCATCGACGCGGCCCGTGCCCGTGAGGCAGCCCGCAAGGCGCGCGAGCTGACCCGCCGCAAGGGGGCGCTGGATATCGCCGGCCTGCCCGGCAAGCTGGCGGATTGTCAGGAGAAAGACCCGGCCCTGTCCGAACTCTACATAGTGGAAGGGGACTCTGCTGGCGGTTCCGCCAAGCAGGGTCGCAACCGCAAGAACCAGGCCATACTGCCGCTCAAGGGCAAGATCCTGAACGTGGAGAAGGCCCGTTTCGACAAGATGATCTCCTCGCAAGAGGTGGGTACCCTGATCACCGCCCTGGGTTGCGGCATAGGTCGCGACGAGTACAACCCGGACAAGCTGCGTTATCACAACATCATCATCATGACGGATGCGGATGTGGATGGTGCGCACATCCGCACCCTGCTGCTGACCTTCTTCTACCGTCAGATGCCGGAAATCATCGAGCGTGGCTATGTCTTCATCGCCCAGCCGCCGCTCTACAAGGTCAAGAAGGGCAAGCAGGAGCAGTATCTGAAAGACGAAGATGCGCTGCTGCAATACCAGACCGCCATGGCGCTGGACGGTGCTACCCTGCATGTCAACGAGTCGGCTCCTGCCATCGGTGGCGAGGCCCTGGAGCGTCTGGTGAACCAGCACCGCGCCGTGTCTCACCTGATCACCCGTATGTCCCGCCGTGCCCCGGATGCCGTCTTGACCCAGCTGATCTATCAGCCCGAGTTGAACGAAGCCCTGCTGGCCAGCGAGAGCGATCTGCAGGCCTGGTGTCATGGCATGGAGGCCGTGCTCAACGAGAGCAACCACGGCATCCAGTACCAGATCCAGATCCGCCGCGACGAGGAACGTAGCCTGTTCGTGCCCCACGCCGTGGTGCGCCAGCACGGTGTCGATCGCGAGTATCCGATCAGCTACGACTTCCTGCAGTCCAATGAGTACCGCCAGCTGGTCTCCCTGGGCAAGGAGATCGCCAACCTGATCGAGGAAGGCGGCTACATCAAGCGTGGCGAGAAGGTGAAGCCGGTGGCCAGCTTCGTCGAGGCGGTGGACTGGCTGATGGGCGAAGGCAAGCGCGGCATCTACATCCAGCGCTATAAAGGGCTGGGCGAGATGAACCCGGATCAGCTGTGGGAAACCACCATGGATCCGGAAGCGCGTCGCATGCTGCGGGTCACCATCGAAGACGCTGTCGGCGCCGACCAGCTCTTCTCCACCCTGATGGGTGATGCGGTCGAACCCCGTCGTGACTTTATCGAGACCAACGCCCTGCGGGTCGCCAACCTCGACGTCTGATCAGACCCTCTGATTGCCAGTCAAAAGCCGCTCCTTGTGAGCGGCTTCTTCGTTTTCAGGGGCGGGGAAATGACACGTTCCACGTGAAACATGAAACCGCCTTGATGTTGATGGTAGCGACTCAGCCCAGTTCGGGTGCCAGGCAGTAGAGGCGCAGGCGGTGGCCATCGGGATCCAGCGCCATGGCGGTGTAACCAAACGCCATCCGGGTGGGCTGCTGGATGATGGTCAGGCCGCGAGCCTGCCACTCGGCCAAGCCCGTATCGACACTGGCTTCATCAGGCAGAGGGAAGGCCAGCTCCATGGCGCCGGCGACCTGGGTCACGGCGGGTTCGACTGTGGCGCTGGACCAGAGCGCCAGCCTGGCCCCCGACTCGAACACGAACATGGCGAAGGTGGCTGACTCCTCTACCGGCGGGCGACCGAACAGCTCGCGATAGAAGAGGGCACTACGGGCTGGGTTGGAGACATAGAGAATGGTGAACGGTGGGACTGACAACATGGTGACGCTCCTTGATTGGGGTAGGGCGCATCTGCGCCGACCCCGTCAGCATGGCGCTACCCGCTGTCAGTTTCTGTCAGCAATGAATCTGGGTTGCGGGATCTGCTGGGTGGTGCGCCACGCTTTCAGCAGGCTCTCCCTGCTTTTGGGATAGCGGCTCTCCTCTTGCTGCATCCGGGTGATGCGATCGACCCGAAAGTGGCGAAAGCCCTGACGCAGCTCGCACCAGGTCACCAGTACCCGCACCTGTTCGAAATAGCCGAGAGCAAATGGCCAGACGGTGCGTTCAGATAGCTCCGCTTTCAGATCGCGATAGCTCAGGGTCACCTTGCGCTGCTGGCGGATGGCGCTGCGCAGGGGAGCCTCATCGACAGGGGGGCTGTCGCTGCGGGAGGTGCCGATCAGCAGGGCATTGGCCTGGAGCTGTTGGCGATGTCCGGCGGGAAGCATGGCCTCAATCTTGGCCAGTGCACTGCTGGCAGATGCACTCAAGGCTTCATCACAGTGCGCGACGACCCAGCGTGAACCCAGCACCAGGGCTTCCAGCTCTTCCTCGCTGAACATCAGCGGGGGCAGCATGAAACCAGGGCGTAGCACATAGCCGATACCGGGCTCACCTTCGATATGGGCGCCTTGAGCCTGCAGGGTGGCGATATCCCGATAGAGGGTACGCAGACTGATGCCAAGCTGGCTGGCCAGCTCTGTGCCGGTGATGGCGTAACGGTGACCGCGCAACAGCTGGAGCAGGGCCAGCAGGCGTTCGGAACGGGACATGGTATGACTCCTCGGGATCTGTGGTTAGGGTGCCATGTTTGGGCGAGCCGGAACAGGGTGAGAAGAGCGGCTCACTTCCTGTTGCCACGAAAAGATCGGCGCCATTCACTCGGCGATGCGCCGAAGCGGGCACGAAAGTGTTGGCGCAGTATGGCGGCAGACCTGAGGCCCACCAGTTCGGTGATGCATTCCATGGTATGGGAGCTGGATTCCAGCAACTCCTGGCTGCGCCTGAGGGAACCTGGGTAACTTGCATGGTGTGCTCCGGTTTCTGATTGGGGGGCAACCAGTATGGCGCGCAGCAGATCGGGGGATGAGTGGCCCGTGGGCCGAATATCACATCAATCGGGCCATCATCGGCTTTGACGGGTGACCAAAAATTTCTTTCTATTTTTTCCCTTGAAAGGAAAAAGTGAGCCCCTATATAGATAACAAGGCCGGAACGCTCGACAGAGGTTTCGACCAGGCGCCCGTCCATCAGGAGGGCAAACAATCCGTTATCGCTCACAAGAGGGTAATACTATGCGTTCTATCGACTTTTCTCCGCTCTATCGTTCTGCCATTGGTTTCGATCGTCTGGCCAATCTCATCGAATCTGCGGCCAGCAATGGCAATGCCGGTTATCCCCCCTACAACATCGAGCAACTGGGTGACAACGACTACCGCATCAGCATGGCGGTGGCGGGCTTTACCCAGGAAGAGCTGGAGCTGAGTTTCCAGGAAAATCTGCTGACGGTGAAGGGCAACAAGCAGGCCGACACCGAGCGTCACTATCTCTATCAGGGCATAGCCGAACGCGGCTTCGAGCGCCGCTTCCAGCTGGCCGACTATGTGCGGGTGAAAGGGGCCGATCTCAAGAATGGCCTGCTGCACATCGAACTGGCCCGTGAAGTGCCCGAGGCGATGAAGCCGCGCAAGATTGCGATCAACGGCTGATAGCCTGAACTCTCAGTGTTTTTATCTGCTTCCCGGGTGCCGATGACGGGCCCGTGGAGAGTCAAACCTGTTGCTTGTTAGAAGGATAGGATCATGCGTAACCTCGATTTTTCTCACCTCTCTTCCAATGCCGTCGGCTTCGAGCGGATGGCCCGTGAGCTGGAAGGCCTGTTCGACCAGAAGGCGGCGGCCTACCCCCCTTACAACATCGAGAAGCGGGACCATGACGGCTACCGCATCACGGTCGCCGTGGCTGGCTTCGAGCGCGAAGAGCTGGAGACCGAAAACGGCACCCTCAAGGTGAAGGGGCGCAAGGCCGCAGCGGCCGGTGAACGCCAGTTCCTCCACCAGGGGATCGCCGAGCGCGACTTTGAGCTTGCCTTCAAACTGAGCCAGCACGTGGAGGTGCAGGGGGCCCGGCTGGAGCATGGTCTGCTGACCATAGAACTGGCTCGGGAGTTGCCGGAGGCGCTCAAGCCCCGCGCCATCCCCATCGGCAAACCCGATCAGCTGGCGCTGCCGAGCTAAGCCGGGAATGTCAGGCCGGGGTGCCTGACACCAGAGACGAGAAAGGCCTGCAATCGCAGGCCTTTCTGTTTTTGTTTCGCCGGATTGGCTTAGCCGGCGCCGTAGAGGGCATTGATCTCGTCCGCCAGTATGGCGATGCCGCGCCGCACCAGGTCTTCGCTCTGGGCGTAGTTGAGGCGGATGCACTCCTGGCTGTGGCGCCACTCGGGATCGTCGATGCCGGGGAAGAAGTAGTGGCCCGGGACGATCAGCAGGTTCTTCTCCTTGAGTCGCTCGTAGAGCACCTGGCAGTGGATCGGCAAGCCTTCGAACCAGAGCCAGAGGAAGAGGGCGCCCTCCGGCTTGTGGATGTGGAAGCGAGGGTCAGGGATCGCTTCTCGCAGCAGCTGCACGGCGAAGTCGGCCTTCTGCTGGTAGAAGGGTTTCACCACCTGCTCGCTCAGGGCGATGATGTCGCCGCTCTCTATCATGGGGATGGTGATGGCCGGCCCCAGGCTGCCCGGTGCCAGGTTGATGATGCCGCTCAGGTTGGTGATGGCCTGGACTATCTTCTCGTCGGCGATGACGATGCCGCAGCGGGTGCCCGGCAGCCCCAGCTTGGAGAGGCTCATGCAGAGGATGGTGTTGGCATTCCAGAACGGCTTGGCCTCGCTGAAGATGATGCCGGGGAAGGGTACGCCATAGGCGTTGTCGATCAGCAGCGGGATCCCCTTGTCGCGGGCGATTTGATCCAGGTGCTCTATCTCTTCATCGGTTAGCACGTTGCCGGTGGGGTTGGTGGGGCGGGAGACGCAGATCACCCCTATGTCGTCACCCACCTCCAGGCTTTCGAAATCCACATGGTATTTGAACTGGCCGTCGGCCAGCTTCTCTATGGTGGGCTTGTAGGCGACGAAGTGATCCTCGGCCAGGGCCGAGTCGGCATAGCCGATGTATTCGGGGGCCAGGGGGAAGAGCACCTTCTTCTTGCGGCCATCGGCGAACTCGCCGGCCAGCAGGTTGAACAGATAGAAGAAGGCGTTCTGGCTGCCGTTGGTCAGGGCGATGTTGCGGGCCGAGATGTCCCAGCCCAGCTCTCTTTTGAGCAGAGCGGCCAGGGCCTTGGTGAACCTGTCCTTGCCTTGCGGGCCATCGTAGTTGGCCATGGCCTTGATCAGTTCCCCGTTGTCGAGCAGCTGCCTGGCCTCGGTCTGAAAGCGCTCCAGCATGGCGGGGATGGGGGCCGGATTGCCGCCGCCCAGCATGATGGCGTCCGGATTGAGCAGCCCCTGATTGAGGTCATCCATGAGTTGGGTAATGCCGGCGTGGCGAGTGAACTTCTCGCCGAACAAGGAAAATTCCATTCGGTAATGCATCCAGAGTCTGTAACGGGGATGTAGCACCTTAGCTCAGTTCAAAAGCGGGTGTCGATGAAAAATATCCCCTGTTCCACGTGGAACGAGCCCCTCATGGATGCCATGGCAAAATTCACCATTTGTTGGCGTAAAGCCGTATCGATGTCGAGTCTCGCTTGGCTATTTTCATCGCGGTTTTACATAAATATGTTTTATATCAGTGTGTTGTGATTATGGCATGACTATTGGAATAGTCAGGGAGTCCATAGGGACCACCACCGGAGAATGCAAGATGAAGAGCCTGATCGCCACCCTGATATTGAGCACCCTGAGTCTGACCGTCATGGCCGATGAGGTCAGCCGACCCGAGCTGGATCTGGCCAGCCTGCACCAGCAGATCCGGGCGCAGCAGTTGCAAGCGTCCCGGGAGCTGGTGCGCGAGGCCATCAGCAACCTCAGGCCGCTGGCCCTGGATACCCTGGTGGTGGAGGCGAGTCCCGCCATGGCGACTCATCCCGAGAGTTGAGATGGCGCAGGGGCGTCTGCCCCGTATGCTGCTTGAAGACGCCGATGAAGGCGCTGTCGCTGGAGAACGCCAGGGCAGCGGCCACCCGGCTGATGGGCTCGCTTTCTGCCAGCAACGCCATGACCCGCAGCGGGCACCACTGCTGACGCCAGGCTTGATAGCCCATGCCGGTCTCCTTCATGAGGATGTGGTCTATGTCTTCACTGGCACCGCGTTCGGCATCGCCATTCCCGATGTGCTCAGCCAGGCCCTGCAGGCCTATCGGGAGGTGGCGGGCAGCGCCGGTGCCCTGTTCGGGCTGGCCTATTACCTGCTGCTCGGCCTGGGGCTGGCTGTGGCGGCCGACTTGCAGGATCACGGGCTGCGGCCTGCTGGCACTCTGGTGCAGTCGGCGCCGTTCCACGTGAAACATCAACTGCCGATAAAGCGATACCCGATGCCGGGCTCCGTTTCGATCAGCGTGGGTTGCTGGGAATGTTGCCGCCCAGCTTCTTTGTGCAACATCAACTGCCGATAAAGCGACAACCGATACCGGGCTCCGTCTCGATCAGGAAGGGTTGCTGGGAATGTTGCCGCCCAGCTTCTTTGTGCAACATCAACTGCCGATAAAGCGATAACCGATACCGGGTTCCGTTTCGATCAGGAAGGGTTGCTGGGGGTTATCTCCCAGCTTCTTGCGCAGGCTGGCGATGACGATGCGCAGGTAGTGGGTATCCTCCTTGTGACTGGGGCCCCAGATCTCGGTGAGCAGCTGGGTCTGCATCACCAGCTTGCCGGGGTGACACACCAGGGCCTGCAACAGAGCGAACTCCTTGCGGGACAGGGAGATATCCTCTCCCGCCAGACTCACCTTGTGGCTGCCAATCTCCAGGGTCAGACCACAGTGGGGGAAGTGGCGGCGATCGCCGCTGCTGACCCCGGCCCGCTGGCGCAAGAGCACCCGGATGCGGGCCATCATCTCCCCGATGCCGAACGGCTTGCTCATGTAGTCGTTGGCTCCCGCGTCCAGCAGGCGTACCTTCTCCTGCTCGGAATCCCGCGCCGACAGGATCAGCACCGGGTGAGGGTGGTGGGCCCGTATGGCCTGCAACACGGCCAGACCATCGCCGTCGGGCAGGCCGAGGTCGAGGATGACCAGGTCGGGATTGAGGTGACGATACTGGCTGAGCCCCTCCTGCACGCTGGCCGCCTCGCTCACCTGATGCCCCTCGGCCACCAGGCTGATGCGCAGGAAGCGCCGGATCGGGATCTCGTCATCAATGACCAATATATGAGCCATCTGGCCTCCTGGGGCTCGGGTCCGAGCCGCTCGTCTCTGTCTCTTCCTCCGGGTCCGGTGCATTGAGGGCCAGCGGCAGGGAGATGCGCATGCAGGTGCCGTTGCCATTGGGGCCGGCGAAGGCCCAGATGCGGCCGCCATGGGCCTCCACCATGGCGCGGGAGATGGCGAGGCCAAGGCCGGTGCCACGGCTGCCGCTATCCCCGACAGGTTGGGTATAGAAGAGGTTGAAGATCTTGTCCCTGTCCGCGGCGGCGATGCCGACCCCTATGTCGATCACATCCATGATGAGGTCCGGTTCGGCCAGCATGACGCGAAATTCGATGGGGGTGCCCGCCGGCGAATAGCGGGAGGCGTTGTCGAGGATATTGACCAGCACCTGTTCGAGCAGGGCGCCGTGGACATAGAGGCGGGGCGGCGCCTGGTCCAGGTGGATCAGCAGGCTGTGCTGGCGCCAGGAGGCATCCAGCCGGCGGCGGGCGCTCTCCACCAGCTCGGTCAGATCCACCCACTCCCGCTTCAGCTGGAAGTCGGGGGAGCCGATCCGGGTCATGTCCAGCAGGTTCTGCACATAGCTGTGCAGGCGCTGGGCCTCCTCCTGCACCGAGTGGAGCAGTTCGTCCCTGTCCTCCCGGCCAATCCGGTCCCCGTATTCGAGCAGTGTGCTGCCCGCACCCATGATGGCGGCCAGCGGCGTCTTCAGATCGTGGGAGACAGACGAGAGCAGGGCGGCCCGCATCCTGTCCGTCTCCGCCTGCCACTGGCTCTGGGCCAGCCGCTCGTTCAGCTCGATGCGGGCCAGGGCGGCGCGGATGTCGGTGAGCAGGGCCTGCAACTGGTGCTCGGCCGAGGCGCTGAGGGGCTGAGCCAGCAGGATGCCGAGGGCCAGCTCGCCGGTGAGGGGGTGATACTGGGCCTGGGCGGCATTGAGGGTGGCGGTGTGGGCCCCGGCGCTCTGCTGGCGGGAGAGGCTCCAGTCGATGGCGGCCTTGTCGGTCTGGCCCGGCGGAGAGGGGGCCGGGCCGGCGCGTCCCTGATAGAGGCTGTCGATGGCGAAGGCGGGCTGGGCCAGGGCCAGGGAGATGGCCTGGGCCCCCTGCCTTAGCACCTCCTCCGGGCTGTTGGCGCTGGCCAGCTCCTGGCTGAGGGAGAGCAGGGCCGTGCCGAGCTGCTGGGTCTCGCGCAGCCCTATCAGCTGCTGGCGCTGACGGGAGGCGAGCCGCCCGGCGGCCATGCCGACGATGAGCAGCACCAGCAGGGTCAAGAGGTCGCTGTGGCTGTGTACCGTCAGGGAGAAGTAGGGCACGGTGAACAGCAGATTGTGGGCGAGAAAGCCGAGGATGGCAGCCAGGATCGCCGGCAGCTGGCTGGTGGAGAGGGCCGTGGCCAGCACCCCGAGCACGAACAGCAGCGGCAGTGAGGCCGCGGGCAGCCAGTGGGAGAGTCCCCAGGCGATGGCGGAGGTGACCGCCATGATGGCGACCGCCAGCAGGCTCTGGCTGAGCTGACCCCGGGGCGATGGGCGCAGCAGGGGGCCTGGCTGCCGGGGGCCTGTGTCCACCAGGCTGATCTCCAGCCCCCGGGCCCGCTGCATCAGGTGCTGCACCAGGGAGCGGCGCCAGGGCGCCTTGTGGGGCTTGCCCAGCAGCAGTTGCGAGGCTTGCTGCTGGGCGGCGGTCTCCAGCAGGGTATCGGCCACCGCCGGGCTGGAGAGGGTCAGCACCTTGGCCCCCAGCTGGGCGGCCAGGGCCAGGGCCTGTTCCAGCTCGGCGGATCGCTGGCCGCGGCTGTCCACATGGACCACCAGCCAGGGCAGCTGGCGGCGCTGGGCGAGGCGGTGGCCGTGGCGGACCAGGGCCGAGCCATGCTGCTCGCCGAGGCAGACCATCAGCTTGCCCCGCAGGGGCTGGGTGCTCTTGCCCGCCGCCTGCCACTGCAGTTGCAGATCCCCCTCCACATGGCTGGCGGCGGTCTGCATCGCCAGCTCACGCAATGCGGTCAGATTGTTGAGGGAGAAGAAGGAGTGCAGGGCGGCCATGGCCTGCTGCGGCACATAGACCTTGCCCTCGCGCAGCCGATCGAGCAGCTCCTTGGGGGGCAGGTCTATCAGCACCAGGCTGTCCGCCTCCAGCAGCACCCGATCGGGCAGGGTCTCCCTGACCCTGACCCCGGTCAGCTGCCACACCAGGTCGTTGAGGCTCTCCAGGTGCTGCACGTTGAGGGTGGTGTAGACGTCGATACCGGCATCGAGCAGCTCCCGCACATCCTGCCAGCGCTTCTCGTGGCGGCTGCCGGGGGCATTGCTGTGGGCCAGCTCGTCCACCACGGCGATGGCGGGCCTGCGGGCGAGCAGGCCATCCAGATCCATCTCGTCGAGCCGCTGCTGGCGATGCAGGTGGGTCTTGCGCGGCAGTATGGCCAGTTTGTCGAGCAGGGCCAGGGTCTCCTGGCGGCCATGGGTCTCCACCACGCCGATCAGGATGTCGGCCCCCTCCCTGGCCTGCTCCCGTACCGCCTGCAACATGGCGTAGGTCTTGCCTACGCCGGGGGCCGCGCCGAGGAAGACCTTCAGCCTGCCCTTGCTGCCTTCTGCCAGGCTGGCCAACAGGGCGTCGGCCCGCTGCTCATCACGCATCCTTTTCCTTATCGAGTGCCAGGTTCAGCTCGAGAATATTGATCACCTGCGGCCCTAGGATACCAGCTTCCACCCGGGACTTGACCAGGGCCGTCAAACGGGCGGGATCCAGCGCCCTGGCCTGGGCGACCCGGCTCACCTGACTCAGCACCGCATCCAGCGGCAGGTGGGGATCCAGCCCGGAGCCGGAGCGGGTCAGCAGGCTGGGGGAGAGTTCCCTGGCTGTCCCGGCCTGCTGCCCGGCAAAGTCGTGACGCTGGGGCGAGCTCACCCCCAGGTTGCTGCCGCCACCGCCGACCGTGGTGAAGTCGCTGGCGGAGGGGCGGGAGTGGAAGTAGTCCGCTCGCTCGAACGACTGGGCCAGCAGGGCGCTGCCCAGGGGCTTGTTGTCCTTGTCGACGAGCTGGCTGCCGTTGGCCTGCCAGGGGAAGAGCAGCTGGGCCAGCCCGGTCACTGCCAGGGGGTAGCCGACGCCGAGCAGCAGGGTCAGGGTCAGCAGGGTTCTAATCGCAATCATGGTATTTCCTTACGGCTGAAGGGGGATGGGATGCAAAGGGGCGCCTGCTCGCTTCGGCGCCGTGCGCGCCCTTGCACCCTTGTCATGGCGTCACACCAGGCCAAAGCCCGTGATGGCGAGGTCGATGATCTTGATGCCGACAAAGGGCACCAGCAGGCCACCGAGCCCGTAGATCAGCAGGTTGCGGCGCAGCAGGCGGGCCGCCGTGCCCTTCACGTCCACCCCGCGCAGGGCCAGGGGCACCAGGGCCACTATGATGAGGGCGTTGAAGATGATGGCCGACAGTATGGCGCTCTCTGGACTGGCGAGGCCCATCAGGTTGAGGGCATCGAGCTGGGGATAGGCCGCGACGAACAGGGCCGGCAGTATGGCGAAATACTTGGCCAGATCGTTGGCGATGGAGAAGGTGGTCAGGGCGCCCCGGGTCACCAGCAGCTGCTTGCCCACCAACACCACGTCCAGCAGCTTGGTGGGGTTGGAGTCCAGATCCACCAGGTTGCCCGCCTCCTTGGCGGCCTGGGTGCCTTCGTTCATGGCCAGCCCCACGTCGGCCTGGGCCAGGGCCGGGGCGTCGTTGGCGCCGTCACCGCACATGGCGACCAGGCGACCGTCCGCCTGCTCCTGGCGGATGTAGGCCAGCTTCTTCTCCGGGGTCGCCTCGGCGATGAAGTCGTCCACCCCGGCCTCGGCGGCGATGGCGGCGGCGGTCAGCGGGTTGTCCCCGGTGATCATCACGGTGCGGATCCCCATGTGGCGCAGCACCTGGAAACGGGCCTTGATGCCGGGCTTGATGATGTCCTTGAGGTAGACGGCGCCCAGCAGCCGATCCTGGGTGCAGATCAGCAGCGGGGTGCCGCCCTGGCGGGCAATCCTGTCCACCGCCTGACGAATGGGTTCGGGCAGCCCCTTGCCGTCGAGGGCGAGATAGGCGAGCACCGCATCCACCGCCCCCTTGCGATATTGATGACCGTTGCGGTTCAGGCCGCTCAGCCGGGTCTCGGCGCTGAAGGGGATCAGCTCATCGCTCTCCAGCTGGCTCGGCTGGATCAGACTCTTGCCGACCAGGGTCAGGATGGACTTGCCCTCTGGGGTATTGTCGCCCAGCGACGCCAGCATGGCGGCCTGGGCCAGCAGGGTCGGATCGACCCCGGGGGCCGGGATCAGCTCGTCCGCCATGCGGTTGCCGAAGGTGATGGTGCCCGTCTTGTCCAGCAGCAGGGTGCGCACGTCGCCGGCGGCCTCCACCGCGCGGCCCGACTTGGCGATCACGTTGAGCTTGACCAGCCGGTCCATGCCGGCGATGCCGATGGCGGAGAGCAGGCCGCCTATGGTGGTCGGGATCAGGGTGATGAACAGCGCAATCAGATAGAGCCTGGGCACCTGGCTGCCGTTGTAGGTGAGGAACCAGGGCAGGGTGGCCACCACCAGCAGGAAGATCAGGGTCAGTCCCACCAGCAGGGCGTCCAGCGCCATCTCGTTGGGGGTCTTCTGGCGTTTGGCTCCTTCCACCAGCGCGATCATTCTGTCGAGGGTGCTCTCCCCGGGATTGTTGGTCACACGGACCCAGATCTCGTCGGAGACCACAGTGGTGTTGCCGGTCACGCCGCTGCGGTCCGTGCCGGACTCGCGGATGACGGGGGCGGACTCCCCGGTGATGGCGGCCTCGTTGACCGAGGCGATGCCGGCGATCACCTCGCCGTCAGCCGGGATCATCTCGCCGCTGCGCACCAGCACCAGGTCCCCCTTGCGCAGGCTGGTGGCGGGCACCCATTCCCCCTGATCGTCTCTGCTATCGGCAACCCGGCGCGCCTTGAGCTGGCTCATGCCCGCCTTCAGGCTGTCGGCTCTGGCCTTGCCACGGCCTTCGGCCAGGGTCTCGGCGAAGTTGGCAAACCAGAGAGTCAGCCAGAGCCAGGCGGTCAGCTGCCAGGCCAGACCGGGGGCGACCCCGGACAGGGGTTGGCCCAGAAAGGACTCTATTGTGGCCATCACGGCGGCCAGCCAGAGGGTGAACAGTATGGGGCTGCCGATCAACGCCCTGGGATTGAAGCGGTAGAGGGCTTCCACCATGGCCTGCGCTGTCTGCGAGGCTGGTCTTTTACCCTTCACCTTGTCGGTGTGGGTTGTCATCGAGACGGACTTGCTCATTGAAAAGCTCCCGGTATCAAAAGGTTGGCCGTTGGCATCTGCAAGGTATTGGAGAGGGCGTTCATCAGAAGCCCCCCTGAGCCAGGCTCAGCTGCTCGGCGAGGGGGCCCAGTGCCAGCGCGGGCAGGAAGGAGAGACCCCCCATCAGCAGGACTGTGATGATCAGCAACGTGATGAAGAGCGGGCCGCGGATCGGAAACTCGCTCTCTCCGGCATCCAGGCGAGGCGCGCGGGCGAGCTGACCGGCGATGGCGAGCACAGGAATGATGTAGCCGAAGCGGCCCAGCAGCATGGCCAGGGCGATGGCGATGCACTGCCAGTTGTCACCGGCGCCGAAGCCGGCGAAGGCGGAACCGTTGTTGCCCGCCGCCGAGGCATAGGCATAGATCAGCCGGGACAGGCCGTGGGGCCCCTCGTGGCCGATCACGGCTTGCGCGCCGGGCAACAGCAGGGTGAGGCCGCCGATCACCAATACCCCGACCGGCATGACCAGCATGCTGGCAACCACCCACTTCATCTCGGTGATGCCGAGGCGCTTGCCGAGATAGGTCGGGGTGCGCCCCACCATCAGGCCGCACAGGAATACGGTCAGCAGCACGAACAGCATCATGCCGTAGATGCCGGCGCCGACGCCGCCGAACACCACCTCGCCCAGCAGCATGTTGACCATGGCCACCATGCCCCCCAGCGGGGTGAAGCTGTCGTGCATGGCGTTGACCGAGCCATTGGAGGCGGCCGTGGTCGCCACCGCCCAGATGCCGGACAGCACGGGGCCGAAGCGGCTCTCCTTGCCCTCCCAGTTGCCAGCCTGATCACTGAGCTGGGCCAGGTTCGGGTCCGCCTTCAGCTCCTGGCTGATGGTGACGGCGAGCCCCAGCACCAGCAGCAGTGTCATGGCCGCCAGGATGGCGCGGCCGTGGCCCGCATCCTTCACGTAACGGCCCAGGGTGCAGACCAGGGCGGCGGGCAGCAGCAGCAGGGCCACCATCTCCAGCCAGTTGCTGAAGGCGGTCGGGTTTTCGAACGGATGGGCCGAGTTGACGCCGAAGAAGCCACCGCCGTTGGAGCCGAGCTGCTTGATGGCGATCTGCGACGCGGCAGGGCCCAGCGGCAGCAGCTGATCCTGGCCTTCCAGGCCCTGGAACGGCAGGTAGGCGGCGAGGCTCTGAGGCACCCCTTGCCACACCAGCAGCAGGGCCATTACCAGCGCCATGGGCAGCAGCACATAGAGGCAGAAACGCACCAGGTCGCGCCAGAAGTTGCCGATGTGATGGGTCTGCTGGCGGGAGAGGCCGCGAAACAGGGCGATGGCCACGGTCGCCCCCGTCCCGGCGGAGACGAAGTTCTGGGTGGTGAGTCCCACCATCTGGCTGAAGTAGGAGAGGCTGGCCTCGCCGGAATAGGCCTGCCAGTTGGTGTTGGTCATGAAGCTGACGGCGGTGTTGAAGGCCAGTTGCCAGTTCAGCCCGGGCAGTTGCTGCGGGTTGAGGGGCAACAGTCCCTGCGCCATCAGGATCAGGAACAGCAGTCCCAGTCCGGCGCCGTTGAAGGCCAGCAGGCTGAGGGCATAGCTCTTCCAGTCCTGCTCCCGACCATCGGTGCCGCAACAGGCCAGGGTGGCGCGCTCGACCGGCGCGAGCCAGCGGGTCTGCCCCTCAAACACCCGGTACAGGTAGTTGCCAAGCAGGGGCGCCGGCAGCAGTACCAGCAGCACAAAGGCTGCCGGATAGAGGATTTCTTGCCACATGTCCGTCTCCTCACTCATGGGTGCGCGTGAGTGCGCGCAGCAGATAGCCCATCAGGGCGAGGACCAGCAGCAGATATAGCCAATTCATAACGACTCCGTTGAGGTAATTAGCGTCAGGGATCGATGCATGTCCGTGTCGATCCCGAAGGTGTCATTGACACTGAAAGGGTATGTAAGACCGGCGTAAAGGCGCCATAAAGCGCCCGGGGACAGGCGTAAAATCGGCGTAAAAAACGCCGGTTTTGCGAGGGCTTGGGGGAGGGGGGAGCAAAAAACCCGGCCTGGGCCGGGTTGGAAGGGTCAGCCTGCTGTCGAGGCTGGCCTGATGGAGTGGGAAGAGGAACGCAGTTGTTGAAGTTGGCCTGATAGTGACAGGCCAGCTTCAACCATGCTTATCGCATTGTCACGATGGTCGGGTGGGGAGCGGGAACGCAGTTGTCGGGTTGATCCCGATTTTCCTGTTCCCCCAGCCTCAACGCATGGTAACGAACTCTTCCGCGCTGGTGGGGTGGATGGCGACGCAGTTGTCAAAATCCGCCTTGGTGGCCCCCATCTTCATGGCGACGCCGAAGCCTTGCAGGATCTCGTCCATGGCAAAGCCGATGCCGTGCAGGCCGACCACTTTTTCTTCCGGGCCGACGCAGACCAGCTTCATCCGGGTGGGCTGGCGATGCTGGGTCAGGGCCGAGTACATGGCGGTGAACTGGCTGCGGTACACCTTCACCTGACACTCGCCATACTCGGCGATGGCCTCCGGCTCGGTCAGGCCTATGGTGCCGATGGGGGGGTGGCTGAACACCACGGTCGGCACCAGATCGTAATCGAGGTGCGCGTCCGGCTGGTTGTTGAACAGCCGCTCCGAGAGGCGACGACCGGCGGCGACGGCCACCGGGGTGAGCTGGATACGGCCGGTGTTGTCACCCACGGCATAGAGGTTGGCGATGGTGGTGTTCTGGAACTTGTCGGTCGGGATAAAGCCCTTCTCGTCCAGGGTGATGCCGGTGGCAGCCAGGTTGAGGCCGTCGGTGGCGGGGGCGCGGCCGATGGCCCAGATCAGGCAGTCCACCGTGAGGTGGCGGCCATCTTCCAGTTGCAGGGTCAGGCTGTCATCGGCGTTCTTGATGACGGCCTTGGGGATGGCGTGGTTGTGCAGCCTGGGCCCTTCGGCGGCCATGATCTCCACCAGTGTCTCCTGGATCATGGGGTCGAAGCTGCGCAGGGGCGCGTGCTTGCGCACCACCAGGTGGGTTTCCGAACCGAGGGCCTGCATCACACCGGCTATCTCGACCGCGATATAGCCGGCGCCGACCACGGCGACCCGTTTGGGCTGGCTCTCCAGCGCGAAGAAGCCGTCGGAGTCGATGCCGTATTCGGCCCCCGGGATGGCAGGCACCTCGGGGTGGCCGCCGGTGGCGATCAGTATGTGATCGGCACTGTAGCGCTCGCCATTCACCTCGACGGTGTGGCTGTCGACAAAGCGGGCGAAGCCCCTGATGACGGTGATGCCGTTCTTGCCCAGCACGTTCTCGTAGGAGTGGTGGATGCGGCCTATATAGGCCTGGCGGGACTCCACCAGCTTGGCCCAGTTGAAGTGGTTGAGGGTGGTATCGAAGCCGTAGTCGGGTCCGTATTTGAGGGCATCGGCGATCTGGCCGGCATACCACATGGCCTTCTTGGGGACACAGCCGACGTTGACGCAGGTACCCCCCAGATCTTTGGCTTCAATCAGGGCTACTTTTTTGCCGTGCATGGCGGCGCGGTTGGCGGAGGCGATGCCGCCACTGCCGCCGCCGATGGCGATATAGTCGAAATGCTGTGCCATTGGGTTGGCTCTCCACGGGTTGAGGGTGCAATACCCGATGATGGGGACAAAAGGGCCGTCTCACAAGAGCCGGTGTCCGGCAGCGGGGTCATGGGCGCGCCCTGAACCGTGCGGGGAGGGGCCGATTCACCCCTCCTGCATGGGCACGCGGATGTGGAACTGGGCGCCATGGCCGGGTTCGCTGCTGCAGTGGATGCGTCCGCGCAGCAGCTGCACCACCAGGTTGTAGATGATGTGGGTGCCGAGCCCGCTGCCGCCGTGGCCCCGCTTGGAGGTGACGAAGGGATCGAAGATGCGCGGCAGTATGTGGGGGGGAATGCCTCGGCCATTGTCGGCATAGTCGATGACCAGATCCTCCCCCTGGCGTTCGACCCGGATGCTGATCTTCTTGGGTCTGTCCCACTCGTCGAAGCCGTGATGGATGGAGTTGAGGATCAGGTTGGAATAGATCTGGGTGAAGCTGCCCGGGAAGGAGAAGATACTGAGCTTGGGATCGCACTGGATATCCAGCTCGCACTGGGCCTTCTTGAGCTTGTGACCGAGGGAGACCACCACCTGATGCAGGTTCTCGGCAACGTTGAAGCTGTAGCGGGCCTCGGAGGATTGATCGACCGCCACCTGCTTGAAGCTGGCGATGAGCTCGGATGCGCGGCGCAGGTTGCCCTGCAGCAGCTGCATGGACTCGTCGAGATTGACCGTGAATTCATTGAGATAGGAGCGGGAGAGCTGTTTGGCCTCCAGGTGCTGCTTGAAGTCGGCGACCTGCTCTTGCAGATAGGAGGAGGCGGTGACGCTGATGCCGATGGGGGTGTTGATCTCGTGGGCCACACCGGCGACCAGGGAACCGAGCGACGCCATCTTCTCCGACTCCACCAGAGTCTGCTGAGCCTGCTTCAGGTCGTGATAGGCCTTGCCCAGCTGATCGTTGGCCTCGCTCAGGCTGCGGGTGCGCTCCTGCACCTTGCCTTCGAGCTGTTCGTTGAATTCGGTGATCTCCCGCTCGATCCGCTTGAGGCGGGTGATGTCATAGCCAAAGCCAATCAGATACTTGAGGTCCTCCCCCTCGTAGAAGGGGGCGAAGGTCCACTGCAGGGTGAGCTCGCCGCCGTCCTGATCGAACATGGTCAGCTCTTCATCCTCGATCTTCTCCTGGCGCGCGATCCTGGCCTGAATGGGGTCGCGCTGCGCCTCCTCCACGAACAGGGTCAGCCAGTTGAGCCCCTGGATCTCCAGTTGGTGATAGCCGGTGAGCAGGACGGCGGCCGGGTTGACACTGGCGATGGTGAGGTCGGGCTCCAGGCAGCAGATGATCATGTTGGCCGAGTTGATCAGGGTGGCGGAGAAGTCGCGCTCCTGTTGCAGCTGCACCGCGGACTGATGGCGGGCCATGAGTTCATCTTGCAGCCGGCTGCGCATCTCGTTGAGGGTGGCGACCAGGGTATCGAGCTCATCGGGTTTCCTGCGGGGCAGCGGGCGCCCCTCCAGGGTGAGGGGCACATCCAGCCGCTCCAGATTGAACTGCTCCGCGTAGTGGGCGATGCGGTGCAGGTGGCGCACCACCAGATAGTAAATGATGCAGAGTATGCAAAAGGACACCACCAGGGTCTTGATGGTCTGGCTGATCAGGATGAGGACGGACTTCTCTATCAGGCGTTGATACACCTGCTCCAGCGACGCGGCCACGAACAGCTTGCCGACCGTCTCTCCCTGATAGCTCAGCATGAATTCGCGAGAGATGTCGTACCTGTCCCGCTCAATCCCCTGGGTCAGCAGCGGCACCTCGGCGCTACCCAGCAGCTCCTTGACCATGACGAACTGCATGTTGGGCAGATTCATGATGCCCTCAATCTGCACCTTGACCTGCTCCTCATCCAGGTTCCACAGGCTGGCGGAGATGGGTTGCAGGAAGGAGGCTTCGATCTGGCCGATGCTGTCCTCGATGAGGGCCACATCCTTGCGATAGTCCCAGACCAGCTGCAATGCCGTGATGATGAGGGCCAGGGCCGTGCTGCAGATGAGAATGTAGGAGAGCAGGCGATAGGAGAGGCCGTTGAAGCCGATGGCCTTTGCGGTCCTGATGAAGAGTCCTGACATGGCGTCCTTGCGGTCTGGATAGGAAGGGCATCAGTTTAACCGCTTCACTCAGCGCTGTCGTGGGGGTTTGCCGCAAGCTGTGGCTGAGTCGAGGGTGTTGCAGGCAAAGGCTTGATTAATGCGCCCGGAGCCTACATCTTAGGTGGTCCAAGCAAAATGATAAGGCTTCTGGACAGCAGGGGCTGAGAAATGAGGTACGACAGGATGAATAACCCTTTGCTGACAATGGACTCCTTGCCGCTTTTCAGCCGCATTCAGCCTGAACATGTCCAGCCTGCCGTGGTGCAGGCGATCGCCGACAGCAAACAGAAGATCCAGGATGTGCTGGCCCAGAGCGGCCCCCACACCTGGGACAGCCTGATCGCCCCGCTGGAAGAGGTCAACGACAGGTTGGCCCGCATCTGGTCACCGGTCAGCCATCTCAACGCCGTGCAAAACAGCGAGGCGCTGCGCGCCGCCCATGACGCCTGCCTGCCGCTGCTGTCGGAATTCCAGACCTATGTCGGCCAGCATGAGGGCTTGTATGAAGCCTACTCTGAGCTGGCCCAGAGCGATGACTTCCCCCGCCTCGGTGGTGCCCAGCGCAAGGAGATAGAGAACACCCTGCGGGATTTCCGCCTGTCCGGCATCGGCCTGCCTGCGGAGCAGAAGCAGCGGTATGGCGAGATCCAGGCCCGCCTCTCCGAGCTGGCGTCCCGCTTCAGCAACAATGTGCTGGATGCGACCATGAGCTGGAGCAAGCTGGTGACCGACGAGGCCGAGCTGGCCGGTCTGCCCGCGAGTGCGAAGGCGGCCGCCCGTCAGCTGGCCGAACAGAAGGGCAAGGAGGGGTGGCTGTTCACCCTGGACATTCCCTCCTACCTGCCGGTGATGATGTATGCCGATAACCGGGCGCTGCGTGAGGAGCTCTACGGTGCCTACTGCACCCGTGCCTCGGATCAGGGCCCCAACGCCGGCAAGTGGGACAACTCCGCCATCATGACGGAGCTGCTCACCCTGCGCCGCGAGCTGGCCCGGCTGCTGGGCTTTGCCAACTACGCCGAGCTCTCCCTGGCCACCAAGATGGCGGAGAAACCGCAGCAGGTGGTGGGCTTCCTCACCGACCTGGCCGAGCGCTCCCTGCCCCAGGGCAAGGCCGAGCTGGCGGAGATCCGCGCCTTCGCCGCCGAGCATTACGACCAGCGCGATCTGGCCGCCTGGGATCTCCCTTACTACGCCGAGAAGCTCAAGCAGCACAAGTTCTCCATCTCCGACGAGCAGCTGCGTCCCTACTTCCCGGCGGGCAAGGTGGTCAACGGTCTGTTCGAGGTGGTGCGTCGGGTGTTCGGCATGAAGGTGCGCGAGCGGTACGGCATCGAGACCTGGCACCCGGACGTGCGCTTCTTCGATATCTTCGATGGTGAAGACGAGCTGCGCGGCAGCTTCTATCTCGACCTCTATGCCCGCGAGCACAAGCAGGGCGGGGCCTGGATGGATGTCTGCCTCGGTCGTCGCTACCGCCAGGATGGCTCCTTGCAAAACCCGGTGGCCTATCTGACCTGCAACTTCAACGGCCCCGTGGATGGCAAGCCCGCCCTGTTCACCCACAACGAGGTGGTGACCCTGTTCCACGAGTTCGGCCACGGCATTCACCACATGCTGACCCAGATCGACGTCGCCGGCGTGGCCGGCATCAACGGCGTGGCCTGGGATGCGGTGGAGCTGCCGAGCCAGTTCCTGGAGAACTGGTGCTGGGAGTCCGAGGCGCTGGCCTTCATCTCCAGTCACCATGAGACGGGAGAGCCGCTGCCTGCGGATCTGCTGGAGAAGATGCTGACCGCCCGCAACTTCCAGGCGGCGATGCAGATGCTGCGTCAGCTGGAGTTCGCCCTGTTCGACTTCCGCCTGCACCAGGAGTTCGATCCGGCCAACCCCGGGCAGATCCCGGCCCTGCTGGCGGAGGTGCGAAGCCAGGTGGCCGTGTTGACACCGCCTGCGTTCAACCGCTTCCAGCACAGCTTTACCCACATCTTCGCCGGTGGCTACGGGGCGGGTTACTACAGCTACAAGTGGGCCGAGGTGCTCTCCGCCGATGCCTTCTCCCGCTTCGAGGAGGAGGGGATCTTCAACCAGGCCACCGGCCAATCCTTCCTGAAGCACATTCTGGAGAAGGGCGGCTCGAAAGAACCCATGGAGCTGTTTCGTGCCTTCCGGGGCCGGGAACCCCAGGTGGACGCCCTGTTGCGCCACAGCGGGATCGCGGCCTGATGCGGTCGGCACCCCGGGTGCGAGAGGGTCAAGTAGGTACACTTTTGCGCCATAGCGGGATCTCTGCCTGATTTTTGCGAGAAAAAGGGACCAATGGTCCCTTTTTTCACGTAATTTGAAGACCTTGCCTCGAGCTCATTTGCACTGTTCGGCTCGCTTGAGTAGAGTCGCAGTCCATACCCACAGGAGAGAATGCATCTTGCCATGAGGCGAGCAGTCACATCTGTCTATCGGATCATGTCAAACCTGTCCCACGCCAGTGGGCTGGGGTACTTTGACAGCTTCGTCACTGAGCTCGCGGCGGCGGTGCAGGCCGATGTGGTGCTGGTGGCAGGGCGAGATCCGAGCGGTGCCTCGTTCGAGCTGCACTCCGCCTTTCCGGCGACCCTGGGCATCCAGGGCTCCCGGGTCCCCATCGCCGCCACTCCGGGGGAGATAGTGCTGCAGCAGGGTGAGGCCTGGTTCTGCGATCGCCTGCCCCAGCTGTTTCCCCAGGCTCCCCTGTTCATCGCCCATCGGGTACGCGGCTATGCCGGCATCGCCCTGCGGGATGCCCAGGGCCAGACCATCGGCATCTGCAGCCTCTGGTTTCGCCAGGGGATGGACAGCATGGACAGGGTGATGAGCGTGCTGCGCCTGCTGGCGCCGCTGGCGGGCCGCGAGCTGGCGCTGAGCCAGAGCCGGACTGCCGCCCCCGCCACGCTGCCCCTGCCCGCCATGGACAGCATGCTGGCCCACGCCCCGGTCGGCATCGGCAAGCTGGATCTGCAGGGGCGCCTGCTGTGGGCCAACCCGGCCATCGAGAAGATGCTGGGTTACCGCGAGGAGGAGCTGCTGCACAGAACGGCCGCCGAGTTGCATCATCCCAAGGATTGGCTGCGCAGCCTGGCCTGCTATGGCGAGCTGGTGCGCGGCGAACGCAGCGTCGTGACCCTGGAGAAGCGCTATCGTCACAAGCTGGGCCATGAGCTGTGGGGCAGGGTGACGGTGACCCTGGTGCGCAACGAGCGCCACGAGCCCGATCACCTGATGCTGCTGCTGGAGAACATAGACGATGCCCGGCGCCACGCCGAGCAGCTCAAGCTCTCCCACCGGGTCTAT
Source organism: Aeromonas crassostreae (assembly GCF_054052445.1). Classification (NCBI taxonomy): domain Bacteria; kingdom Pseudomonadati; phylum Pseudomonadota; class Gammaproteobacteria; order Aeromonadales; family Aeromonadaceae; genus Aeromonas; species Aeromonas crassostreae. Next base: position 68,005 of record NZ_JBSTYM010000012.1, read on the forward strand.
GACAACCTGTCCGAAGCCATCCTGGTGTGCGACGCCGACAGCCGCATCATCTCGGTCAACCCGGCCTTCGAGCGCATCACAGGTTACAGCAGCGAGGAGGCGTGCGGCCTGACCCCCAGCATCCTCAAGTCCGGCCTGCACGACAAGGCCTTCTATGCCGACATGTACCATACCCTCTCCCGGGTCGGCATCTGGCGTGGCGAGGTGTGGAACAAGCGCAAGAACGGCAAGCTCTACCCCCAGCAGCTGATGATCAGTGCCCTGCGTGAAGGGGGAAAAATCACCCAGTACATCGCCATCTCCAGCGATATCTCCCAGACCAAGCTCGCCGAGCAGAAGATCGCGACCCAGGCGAACTATGACAACCTCACCGGCCTGCCAAATCGCTGGCTGTTTGGCCGCAGCCTGACCCGCTTCTGCGAGCGGGGCGAGCGCTTCGCCCTCATGGTGCTCGACCTCAACAACTTCAAGGCGGTCAACAACAGCATGGATCACCATGTCGGCGATGCCCTGCTGCGGGAGGTGTCGGATCGATTGGTGAGCCGGGTGCGTACCGAGGATCTGGTGGCCCGCATCGGCGGCGACGAGTTCGCCTTCCTGGTGCCTGGCATCGTCAGCCGTCGTCAGGCGGAGGTATTTGCCAAGCAGGTGCAGGGCAGCTTCGCCCGTCCCTTCATGCTGGCCAATCAGCAGCTCTACATCACGGCCACGGTCGGCGTCACCCTCTGTCCCGCCGATGGCAGCGAGAGCGATGAACTGCTGCGCAATGCCGAGCAGGCGCTGTTTGCCGCCAAGCGGCTCGGCCGTCCCCTCGAGAGCTACTGCGCCTCCATGCGTGAAGAGGTGCGTCAGCGCCATCAGATGCAGCAGGATCTGGCGGAGGCGATCAAGCAGGAGCAGCTGACCATGGCCTATCAGCCCATCTGGGACAACCGCAGCGGCCGGGTCGCCAAGCTGGAGGCCCTGGTGCGCTGGTATCACCCCCACTGGGGTCAGGTCTCCCCGGCCGATTTCATTCCCCTGGCGGAGGAGGCGGGCCTGATCCAGAGCCTGGGGGCCCTGGTGCTGTGGCAGTCGTGCCGGGATCTCGCCCGCTTGCAACAAAACGGCTTCCCCGAGCTGCAGATGTCCATCAACCGCTCCACCCTGGAATTCCAGACCATAGATCCCCAGGCCTCGGAGTGGCTGAGGGTGATAGAGCACTTCGGTCTGGAGCCGAGCGACATCATCATAGAGATCACCGAATCCCTGCTGATGGAGAGCAGCGACCAGCACAGGATCCGCATCGAATCCCTGCGTCAGGTGGGCTGCAAGCTGGCCATCGACGACTTCGGCACCGGCTATTCGGCGCTCACCTACCTGCGCACCTTCCCGGTGGATCTGGTGAAGATAGATCGCAGCTTCGTGCGCCATATCCCCTTCAACGAGCAGGACAGGCTGCTGCTGGACGGCATCATCAACATAGTGCACAACCTCGGCATGCAGGTGGTGATCGAGGGGGTGGAGACCCGGGAGCAGCTCAGCTTCCTCTGCCAGAAGGGGTGCGCCTTCACCCAGGGTTACCTGCTCAGCCGGCCGCTGGCCTTCGAGGATCTGGTGGCCTATCTGGAGGTCAACCGGGCAGGCATGAGCCTGCCCATCGTGAGCTGATCCCCGGCTTCTGTTATCATGGCCGCCCTGTTCGTTGCCGTGAGTCCATCCATGTTTCCTATTCAGGTGTCCTGTGAAGCCCCCGCTCGTGATGGCGAGCTCGACGTCCTGCGCCAGCGCCTCGCCGACGTGGCGTTTCCCGCCCCCTTTGCCCTGGTGCTGACAGAGACCAGGCTGGAGCTGCGCAAGCTGGATGAGGCCAAGCTGGGGGCCGTCTATGTCGATTTCGTGGAAGGGGCCGTGGCCCACAGACGCAAGTTTGGCGGGGGCCGGGGTCAGTCCATCGCCAAGGCGGTCGGCCTCAAGGCCGGGGCCAATCCGACCGTGGTGGATGCCACCGCCGGGCTGGGTCGCGACGCCTTCGTGCTCGCCTCCCTGGGTTGCCGGGTGACCCTGATCGAGCGCAGTCCCGTGGTGGCGGCCCTGCTGGCGGATGGCCTGACCCGGGCGGCCCAGGATCCCGACATAGGTCCCTGGGTGAGGGAGCGGATGCGGCTGATCCAGGGGCCCGCTACCGAGCAGCTGCTGGCCCTGGCCGAGCGGCCCGAGGTGGTGTACCTGGATCCCATGTTCCCCCACAAGCAGAAGTCGGCCCTGGTGAAGAAGGAGATGCGGGTGTTCCAGTCCCTGGTGGGGCCGGATCTCGACGCGGATAGCCTGTTGCCGGCGGCCCTGGAGATGGCGCAACGGCGGGTGGTGGTGAAGCGGCCTGCCTACGCGGGCTGGCTCAACGAGCACAAACCCAGCATGGCCATCGAGACCAAGAACAACCGCTTCGACGTCTATGTGATGGCGGCCCTGGCGGGGTGCTGAGCACGGCGGGCGCCGACGGCATGCAAAAAAGGAGGGCCAACATGATGTTGGCCCTCCTTTTTTTCGTGCGGCTCAGGGCGCGGCGGGGAAGTGTATCTGCCTTGCTTCCCCCTGCCAGACGAGGTCCAGGGTCGCCAGATCGGCGAGGCTGAGGCGCTCGCCGCTCGCCAGCAGCAGATACTCGACCCCCTCTCTGGCTTCGATGGTGCGGATCCTGTCATCCCACTGGTGCCCATCCCGGCGGGTGAGGGTGACCGTCAGTTGCCAGCGGGCGGCGATCTCGAGCCAGTCGTAGAGGTCACAGTTGATGGGTTGGTAATCCGTCATGGTCTGTTGGCTCGAGGGGGTTCAGGCTTCCAGCAGCCTAGTGGGCCAGCCCATCTTTTGCTGGCGCTCCACCTCAAGGCGCAGCTCGCTGGCCCGCAGGTAGTGCTCCTCCATCCATCCCCTGGGCAGGGTGAGGGTGAGGGCATCCTCGTCCGCCTGCAGGGTGAAGCTGGGCACTGTGCCCTGGGTGCGGCGCATGCAGAGGATCAGGGAGATGCGCAGTATGCGGGCCAGGCGGATCGCCTGGCGGGCGGTGACGGCGCCCTGCTTCTCCAGGGTCTCCAGCTTGAATTCATCCCGCTGGTTGAACAGCAGGGCCGACAGCAGCTTCTTCTGCGCCGGGGTAAAGCCCGGCATGTCGATGTTGTCGATGATGTAGGCGGCGTGCTGCGGCGCCTTCTTGTACTCGATGCACAGCCCTATCTCGTGCAGCAGGGCGGCATAGCGCAGTATGGGGCGACCGTAACGCTTGGAGAGGCGCCAGGCCGGTTGCAGCTGATTGAACGCCTCTATGGCGGTGTCACGCACCCGCTCGGCATGTTCCTTGTCGAGCTGGTAGCGGCTGATCAGGCTGTCGGCGGTTCTGTCCCGGGCATCGCAGTCGTGATTGTTGCCGAGCAGGCCGTAGATGAGCCCTTCCCGCAGCGCCCCGCCCGCCAGGGTCATGCTCTCGACCCCCAGGGTCTCGAAGATGGCGATCAGGATGGCGAGGCCGGAGGGGAACACGGTGAGCCGCTCGGCCGCCAGTCCCTCCAGCTGCAGTCGATCCAGCCTGCCGCAGGCGATGGCCTGACCCATCAGCTCCTGCAACTTGGGCAGGGTGACTCGCTCGCTCTTCCCTTGCGCCAGCATGATCTCCTGCAGCGCCTGCACCGTGCCGGAGGCGCCGACACAGGTACGCCAGCCGAGGGCGCGATAATCCTCCGTCACCTTCTCCAGCACCGCCTTGGCGGCGGCAATGGCCTGCTGGAAACGGGCCTCGGAGAGCTCGCCGTCACCGAAGTGGTTGTTGAGCCAGGTGACGCAGCCCATGTGCAGGCTGTTGAGCAGTTTCGCTTCGCTGTGTTCGCCGATAACCAGCTCTGTGCTGGCGCCGCCGATGTCGATCACCAGGCGATTGCCTTCCCCGGCGGAGGTCCAGGAGACCCCCTCGTAGATGGTCTTGGCCTCTTCCTCGCCCGAGATGATTTCGATGTTGTGATTGAGGACCCGTTCGGCCTCGCTCAGGAACTCATCGACGTTGGTGGCCAGACGCAGGGTGGCGGTGCCCACCACCCGGATGTTGTCGGCGGGGATGTCCTGCAACTGTTCGGCGAACAGCCGCAGGCAGTCCCAGCCCCGGGCCATGGCGGTCTGGCTCAGGCGAAATTCCGAATCCAGACCGGCGGCGAGGCGAACCTTGCGTTTGACCTTGGTGACGGTACGCAGAGCGCCGGCGACCTCGCGCACCACCAGCATGTGAAAGCTGTTGGAGCCGAGGTCGATGGCGGCGTAGAGCGGCGAGTTGTGCATTTAGTTCTTGCGGGGCGGACGACGGCGGTTGTTGCTGTTGCCACCACCCTGGCGATCCCGCATGTTGCGGTTCACCGGCTGACGGTTGCGATGGATGCGCTTGGGCGCCGTCACGTCATCGAGCAGGGCGTCTCTGTCGTACTTGCTGACCGGGATGGCGTGGTGGATGTACTCCTCGATGGCCGGCAGGTTGAAGGCATAGTCTTCACAGGCCAGGCTGATGGAGTGACCGCTCTTGCCGGCGCGGCCGGTACGACCGATGCGGTGCACATAGTCTTCGGCATCGTCGGGCAGGTCGTAGTTGAAGACGTGGGTCACGTCCGGGATATGCAGACCACGGGCGGCCACGTCGGTGGCGACCAGGATGTCGAGCTTGCCCTTGGTGAAGTCGTCCAGGATCTTCATCCGCTTCTTCTGGGGCACGTCACCGGTCAGCAGACCGGCGCGGTGGCCGTCATTTTCCAGCCAGGCCTGCACGTCTTCGCAGACATGCTTGGTGTTGGCGAAGACGATGGCTTTCTCCGGCCACTCCTCTTCCATCAGGGAGAGCAGCAGCAGCATCTTGTCTTCGTTGGAGGGATAGAACAGCTCCTCCTTGATGCGCACGCCCGTCATCTGCTCCGGCTCCACCTGCACATGTTCCGGGTGGTTCATATGCTCGTAGGCCAGCTCCTGCACCCGCAGGGAGAGGGTGGCGGAGAACAGCATGTTCAGTCGCTCGGTGGCTTCCGGCATGCGGCGGAACAGGAAACGTATGTCCTTGATGAAGCCGAGATCGAACATGCGATCCGCTTCGTCCAGCACCACCACCTGGATGTTGCCCAGATCGATGACGTTGGACTTGAAATAGTCGATGATGCGGCCCGTGGTGCCGATCAGGATGTCGACACCCTGTTCCAGCACGGCCAGCTGCTTGTCATACCCTTCGCCACCGTAGGCGAGGCCGAGCTTGAGCCCGGTCGAGGCTGACATGGTGTCGGCGTCGTTGTAGATCTGGACCGCCAGTTCCCGGGTCGGTGCCATGATGATGGCGCGGGGCTGGTTGACCAGGCGTGGCTTGGTCAGGGGGTGGGTCAGCAGATAGTTGAATGTCGCGGCCAGGAAGGCAATGGTCTTGCCGGTACCCGTCTGGGCCTGACCGGCGAGGTCATGGCCTTCAACCAGCAGGGGCAGAGACAGTGCCTGGATGGGCGTACAATAGTGAAATCCCTTTGCTTCCAGACCAGCCAGAACTTCGGGTTCGAGGCCCATTTGGGCGAATTTATCGGTCGTTAAGTGTGTTTTGCTCATGGCGGTAGGTTATCAGGTTAGGCTTGCAATAATAAACAGGATCATTTCAAATAGGGCAACTATTGCCTTTGTTGACGTCTCAATTAAGGGCTTATTGACTGACTGGAGTTGGAGATGAGTGACAAGATTGTTCAGCTGAGCGATGCCAGCTTCGAGGCAGATGTAATCAAAGCAAACGGCCCCGTTCTGGTCGATTTTTGGGCAGAGTGGTGCGGTCCCTGCAAGATGATTGCCCCGATACTGGATGAAATCTCTCAAGAATATGAAGGTCGCGTGACCGTGGCCAAACTGAACATCGACCACAATGCCGAGACCGCCCCCAAGTACGGCATCCGTGGTATTCCGACCCTGCTGCTGTTCAAGAACGGCGAAGTGGCAGCCACCAAGGTCGGCGCCCTGTCCAAGACTCAGCTCAAAGAGTTTCTGGACGGCAACCTGTAATTATCAAGTAAGGAGCGCATTGCAATAATGCGCTCCTTGTGTTTTATCACCTAGACGCTCACCCCGATTGGTGCTAATTTATCGCTCGTTTGCTAACCTTTTTGCCTGACGCTTTGCTCCACAACAGCCTGGCAAATTCAATTCTACTCGGCATCAATCCAGCAGACTGTCTCGTCCCCATTCAATCCTTGCTTACAGACTTTCACCACTATGAATCTGACTGAATTAAAGAACACTCCTGTGTCTGAGCTGGTCAAGCTCGGCGAAACCATGGGGTTGGAAAATCTGGCTCGGGCCCACAAGAAAGACATTATTTTCGCGATCCTCAAGGCGCATGCCAAGGGTGGCGAGGATATCTTTGGCGACGGTGTGCTGGAAATCCTGACCGATGGCTTCGGCTTCCTGCGTAGTGCAGATGGTTCCTACCTGGCCGGCCCGGATGACATCTATGTCTCCCCCAGCCAGATCCGCCGTTTCAACCTGCGCACCGGCGACACCATCTCCGGCAAGATCCGGCCGCCGAAAGAGGGCGAGCGCTACTTCGCCCTGCTCAAGGTCAACGACGTCAACTACGACCGTCCGGAAAACTCCCGCAATAAGATCCTGTTCGAAAACCTGACCCCTCTGCACGCCAACGAGCGTCTGCGCATGGAGCGCGGCAACGGTTCGACCGAAGACATCACGGCGCGCGTGCTGGATCTGGCGTCCCCCATCGGCAAGGGTCAGCGTGGCCTGATCGTGGCGCCGCCCAAGGCCGGTAAGACCATGCTGCTGCAGAACATCGCCCAGAGCATCGCCTACAACCATCCGGATTGTGAGCTCATCGTGCTGCTGATCGACGAGCGTCCGGAAGAAGTGACCGAGATGCAGCGCATGGTGAGGGGAGAGGTGATCGCCTCCACCTTCGACGAGCCCGCCTCCCGTCACGTCCAGGTCGCCGAGATGGTGATCGAGAAGGCCAAGCGCCTAGTCGAACACAAGAAGGACGTGGTGATCCTGCTGGACTCCATCACCCGTCTGGCCCGCGCCTACAACACCGTCATCCCGTCCTCCGGCAAGGTACTGACCGGTGGTGTGGATGCCAACGCCCTGCATAGGCCCAAGCGCTTCTTCGGCGCTGCCCGCAATGTCGAGGAAGGCGGCAGCCTGACCATCATTGCGACCGCGCTGGTCGATACCGGCTCCAAGATGGATGAAGTCATCTACGAAGAGTTCAAGGGGACCGGCAACATGGAACTGCACCTCTCGCGCAAGATTGCCGAGAAGCGCGTCTATCCGGCCATCGACATCACCCGTTCCGGCACCCGCAAGGAAGAGCTGCTGACCGCACCGGACGAGCTGCAGAAGATGTGGATCCTGCGCAAGATCATTCACCCCATGGGCGAGATCGACAGCATCGAGTTCCTCATCGACAAGCTGGCAGCTACCAAGACCAACGACGAGTTCTTCGACTCCATGCGTCGTCAGCAGAAATAAGTGCTGTTCGAGTCTTGTGTAAACCGCGACCCCTGGTCGCGGTTTTTGTTTATCGGCGCCGATGGGCCCCGAACGGGAGCCGGACATGTCCGCAGACTGGCCTGCGCGGTGGAGATCTTGGCCAGAAGATGCCGCAATCCGTACGGGATCGCGGTTTTTGTTTGAGGATTTGCCTTAGTATGAGGCTTCGATGTCACATGGATGGAGACGTCATGAGAGGAGTGATGTGGTTACTGCTGGCCGGCCTGCTGGCGGGGGAGACCGCCCTGGCCGTCCCCCCGGCCAAGGCGCCGCCCATCAAGAGCGCCCTGGTGGCCGACGAAGGCGTCGGGGAGAGCAGGCATTACCTGCTCGCGCAGCTCAAGGCCGGCCGGTTCGACGCCGTGGATACTCTGCTCGCCTCCCTGAGCGTGGGGCAGCGGGAGTACCTGATCTATCAGCTGATGGCGGACCTGCGCCACATCCCGGCCACGGCGGCATTGCAGTCCTGGGTACAGACCCAGTCCGGCAAGGCGCCCCAATGGCTGGTGGAGGGGGAGGTGGATGGCTTCCTGATGCAGCTGCCCGCCTATGACTTTCCCGCCGAGGCGCGCCTGCTGCTGACCCACTGGCAGCAGCAGAACTGGCAGGCCCAGTATCGCCGGGAGCTGAGCCAGGGCCGTTTCGACTGGAAACGGGTCTATAACAGTCGCAACCCGGACCTGCCCCGGCAGCAGCAGGCCCTGCTGCAGGCGCTGGCCCAGCTGCCCACCAGCCTGCTGCACCAGCAGGCGCAAGTGCTGGGCCAGCTGAACATCTTCCTGCCGGACAACCGCCTGCTGACCCAGTTGCTGCTGCGTACCGGGGAGCCGGCGCTCTATCGCATGCTGTGGCGCCAACCGGTGGACGACGACAGCCTGAGGGCGCTCAAGGCGCTGCCTTCCCTGCTGAAGGGGGAGGCGGCAAGCGACCTGCTCATCGGTGCGACCAAGTACCCCAAGCTGAAGCGGCCTGCCCTCAAGGCCCTGAGCCAGCTCTCCCCCCTGCCCGTCAAGGCCCAGGACTTCCTGCTGGCCGAGCTTGGCAACAGCCAGTACGGCAGCCTGGTCGCCAGCCTGCTGCTCGAGGTGGATGAGCCCAGGCTGCTGGTGCGTCTGGCCGACGAGTTGACGCGCATGGAGCGGCGCCCGAACATCTCCCTGCTGCTGGCACCCGATTCGGGTACAACCGGTGCCGCCCCGGGGTTATAATGCCCCACCTCCTGAACACAGTCGGTACCCGCATGAAATACAAGGACTTGCGTGATTTTATCGCGCAGCTCGAGAAGAAAGGCCAGCTCAAGCGCATCAGCCAGGAGATCGATCCCTACCTGGAGATGACCGAGATCAGCGATCGCACCCTGCGCGCCGGTGGCCCGGCCCTGCTGTTCGAGAACCCCAAGGGTTACGCCATGCCCGTGCTGACCAACCTGTTCGGTACCCCGGATCGGGTCGCCATGGGTATGGGTCAGCAGGACGTGGGCGCCCTGCGCCAGGTCGGCACCTGGCTCTCCTACCTGAAAGAGCCCGAGCCGCCCCGCGGCCTCAAGGAGCTGATGGAGAAGCTGCCCATCTTCAAGCAGGTGCTCAACATGCCGACCAAGCGGGTCTCTTCCCCTCCTTGCCAGCAGGTGGTGATGAGCGGGGAGGAGGTGGATCTCGACCAGCTGCCGATCCAGCACTGCTGGCCAGGCGACGTGGCGCCCCTGGTCACCTGGGGTCTGACCATCACCCGCGGCCCTTACAAGAAGCGCCAGAACCTCGGCATCTACCGCCAGCAGAAGATCGGCAGGAACAAGCTGATCATGCGCTGGCTGGATCACCGGGGCGGGGCCATCGATTTTCGCGAGTGGCAGGAGGCCCACCCGGGTGAGCGCTTCCCCGTGGTGGTGGCGCTTGGCGCCGATCCTGCCACCATACTCGGCGCCGTGACTCCGGTGCCGGACTCGCTCTCCGAGTACGCCTTCGCCGGCCTGCTGCGGGGCAGCCGCACCGAGGTGGCCAAGGCACTGAGCTGCGATCTCGAAGTGCCCGCCAGCGCCGAGATCGTGCTGGAAGGCTATCTGGAGCCGGGAGAGATGGCGCCGGAAGGGCCCTATGGCGATCACACCGGCTACTACAACGAGGTGGACGAGTTCCCGGTCTTTACCATCACCCACATCAGCATGCGCCGGGATGCCATCTATCACAGCACCTACACGGGTCGCCCGCCCGATGAGCCGGCCGTGCTCGGCGTGGCGCTCAACGAGGTGTTCGTGCCCATACTGCAAAAGCAGTTCCCGGAGATAGTCGACTTCTATCTGCCGCCGGAGGGCTGCTCCTACCGGATGGCGGTGGTGACCATCAAGAAGCGCTATCCTGGGCACGCCAAGCGGGTGATGCTGGGGGTCTGGTCCTTCCTGCGCCAGTTCATGTACACCAAGTTCGTGATCGTCTGCGACGATGACATCGATGCCCGTAACTGGCAGGATGTGATCTGGGCCATCACCACCCGGATGGATCCCGCGCGGGACACCACCCTGATCGAACATACCCCCATCGACTATCTCGACTTCGCCTCGCCTGTGTCGGGGCTGGGCTCCAAGATGGGGATGGATGCCACCAACAAGTGGCCGGGGGAGAGCAACCGTGAGTGGGGCCAACCCATAGTCCAGGACGAGGCGGTCAAGCAGAAGATTGATGCCATCTGGGCTGAACTGAATATTCTCGACGCCGCGACCCCTGGGTCCCGGGTCTGAATCACTGAACGGAGCGGGCCGGCTGGCCCGTCGCAAGGACAAGAATGCAACGTATCAAGTGCCGCGTAGAGGAACTGCGCGAATATGTCGATACCATCTGGCACGTGGCCCTGACGCCGCTGCAAGAGGTGAATTTCAAGCCGGGCCAGTATCTGCTGGTGGTGATGAGCGATTCGGACAAGCGACCCTTCTCCATCGCCAACTCACCGACCCGCTCCGGGGTGCTGGAGCTGCAGATCGGCGCCACGCCGGAGAATGCCTACGCCGGCCAGGTGCTGGCCCGGATGCGAGAGCAGGGCAAGATCGAGGTGGAGCTGGCGGCGGGCAAGGCCTTCCTGCGTGACAGCTCCCCCCGGCCCCTGATCCTGATGGCGGGGGGCACAGGTTTCTCCTATGCCCGCTCCATCCTGGAGTATCTGGTGGCGACGGGCAGCAAGCGTCCCGTCTTCCTCTATTGGGGGGTGCGCCAGGCGCACTGGCTCTACGAGCAGGCCGAGATGGAGCGTTTGGCCGCCAGTTATGCGCCGCTCACCTTCATTCCCGTGGTGCAGGAACCGGAAGCGGACTGGACCGGCAAGACGGGTTTGGTGCACAAAGCCATCATGGATGACTTCGTCAGCCTGCACGACTACGACATCTATGTGGCGGGCCGCTTCGAGATGGCGGGGGCGGCGCGGGAAGAGTTCAAGCTGCTGGGCGCCGAGCCCGAACGCATCTTCGGCGACGCCTACGAGTTCATCTGAGCGCCTGCCGCGACGTCGCGAGCTGATTGCGACGGCTCGTCAGGGGGCGCCAGCCCCCAGATGGGCGCAGAAACGACAAACCCCAGCCAGGCTGGGGTTTTTCATGTGCGGGGCGGGGGCCCTGTCCCGGACTTATTCCCCCTTGGGGCCGAGCTGCTGCTCGAGCTGCTCCAGCTTGGCTTCCAGTGCGGTCAGCTTCTCCCGGGTGCGCAGCAGCACCTTGGTCTGCACGTCGAACTCCTCGCGACTGACCAGATCCAGCTTGCCGAGCTGGGCCTGCAGCACCTGGCGGATCTTCTTCTCCACCTCTTCACCCATGGTACGAATGCCGGGGGGCAGGGCGTTGTGTACCTGTTTGGCAATATCTTCCAGTTTCTTCGGGTCGATCATCACGGCTTCTCCTCATCTGATGGCCGCCATTCTACCGGCTATTTGTCCCCGTTGCCGATGCCGGGGGGTGATTTTTGCGACCTCTCCCGTGGCTGAGGTCTGGTCGGGTCTGGTTCGTTGTCGGCAAATGGTAACCTATCGAGTCCTTCCAGAATGCAATTCCTTGACCTTGTACACAAAAAAAGCAGATCAGATGACTGACCAGATGAGTGATAATTGTTGCCTGCCTGTTAATATGCTGGTGGCGACGGTGAAGCGTCGACTCATATGGATAACAACTAATAAAGAGACATGGATATGAAAAAGAAGCTAGTTTATGTGGCCGTGCTCAGCGCCCTGCTCGCGGGTTGCGGTGGCAGTGACAGCAAGGATGACGACACCTCCAGCTATCTGGACTATCTGATCTCGGGCTCCAATGCCGTTCGTCCCAGCGCCCTGGCGGCGCGGGCCAACGATGGCACCCTCAAGTTCTCCACCGAGACCAGCGATCTCTCCAACCCCGTCTCCGCCCTGTCCACCCTGGATGGCTGGTCCACCACCCAGGCCATCCAGATAGTGCCGGTCACCGGCTCGGGCACCCAGGTTCCTGCTCCCGCCGCCGCCGAGTTCGGTGCCTCCGTGGCCCCCCTCTATCTGCTGGAGCTGACCTTCGACAGCGAAAATCTGCGCCCGAGCGGCGTGAAGAAGGTGCTGGCCTACGGCAGCGACTACGTGGTCGCCAGTGCGGGGGGCAAGCTCAACCTGGTGCCGCTCAAGCCGCTCAATCCCTCCTCCTATTACATGATTGTCGCCACCGACAGCCTCAAGGACAGCGATGGCGAGGCATTGCAGGCCGGCAGCGATTACAGCAACTTCAAGGGCAACGCCGGCAGCAACACCCAGGAGCAGACCATCCATGGCCTGATCACCCTGCAGGAGGGCCTGTTCAAGGCCGCGACCGGGGTGAGCAGCGATCGCGTCATCTTCTCCGACTGGTTCGGCACCCAGTCCGGCGCCGACGTGCTGGTGGCGGTGAAAGGGGCCGCGGCCTCCATCCTCCAGAGCCCGACCCTGGATGCGGCCGCCCTGTGGCAGCAGGATGCCGCGGGCAATGACAGCCTGCCGCTGACCTATACCATGACGGGCCTCAATGGCGGGGTCGATTTCCTGACCCAACTGGCGGGGGAGCCCTTCCTGCCGGACGAGCAGAAGTCCCTGCTCGACAGCACCATCACCAACAGCCCCAAGCTGAACGGCATCGCTCAGATGACCAAGGTCTACACCGGGGCGGTCAAGCTGCCTTATTTCCTGGCGACCCCGGCCAGCGCCGGCTCCTGGGACAAGGCCAGGACCCAGTCCTGGCATGGCGCCATCCCCAGCCTCTATGCCATCGCCAATGCCCTGAAGGTGCAGGATGCCGAGGTGATCGGCGGCCTGGTGGGCGCCGGTGTGGATCCGGCCCTGCTGGGCGCGCTCATCGCCGATCCGACCCGTCAGGCCGAGCTGTTGGCGGAGGCGAGCAAGCTGATCGGGGTGACCCTCACCTCGGGCGGCAAGGCGCTGGATGCCGAGCGGAACATAGGCCGCTTCAACCCGCTGCCGGCCCTGACCGAGGTGCAGTCGGTGCCGATGCGCATCTTCGCCCCAACCGACGACTTGAAGACCATCACCGACGTCATCATCTATCAGCACGGCGTCACCTCGGTGAAGGAGAATGCCTACGCCATCGCCCTGAGCCAGATAGGTGCAGGCCTGCAGGCGACCAAGAACGTGGCCGTGGTGGTGATCGATCACCCGCTGCACGGCGAGCGCGGCTATGCCCTGACCGGCAGCACGGACTCGGTCACCACGGATGAGAACCCGACTCCCTACCTGAACCTGAGCTACCTGACGGTGGCGCGGGACAACCTCAAGCAGAGCGTGGCCGACTTGCTGGGCCTGCGCCTGGCGGTGGGGCTGGCCAATGCCAAAGGCTTGGGCACCCAGCTCGGCGGTGCCGGGCTCAAGGTCCACTTCCTCGGTCACTCTCTGGGGGCCATCTCGGGGGCCGATCTGCTCTCCGTCGCCAACCAGGACATCGGCAATGCCCAGGCGAATGCCCTGTTCGAGTTCACCACCGGCGGCCTGGCCATGCCGGGTGGCGGCATAGCTCCGCTGCTGCTGAACTCGCCCACCTTCGGCCCGACCATCAAGATGGGCGTGCTGACCGCGGGCAGCCCGGCACTCAAGACGGGCTTCAGCGCCTATGCCCCCAACTGCAAGACGGCGGTACCGACCTGTTTCGTCAACGAGTTCCTGCCGAGCCTGGATGCGGCCAGCCAGGCGACGGCGGCCAGCACCCTGCAGAGCTACAGCTTCGCGGCCCAGTCGGTGCTGGATTCCGCCGACCCGGTCAACCTGGTTGCCGGCATCAAGGCGGACTTCCCGCTGTTTGCCACCGAAGTCGTCGGCGATGGCGCCACCAGCCTGCCGGACCAGGTGATCCCGAACCGCATCGCCACCGCACCGCTGGGGGGCACTGAGCCGCTGTTCAGCCTGATGGGCCTGCAAGCCTTGAGCGCCACCGGGGCGGCCAACCACCATGCCGCCCGCTTCGTGGCCGGGGGTCATGGCTCCTTGCTGGCGCCGGACGAGAACTTCGACCCGACCGGCGACGTTACTACCGAGATGCAGACCCAGTTCGCCAGCTTCTTCATGAGCGGCGGCGCTGCGGTCCAGGTCACGGATGCCACCTTGCTCGCGCAATAAGCCGCGCTAGCTGGCAGACGCAAAAACGCCGCCCCTTGGGGCGGCGTTTCTTATGGGGCTGGATATCACCCAGTTCAGCTTGTGGTCTGTCCAGCCAGCCTTGCAGCAAGCCGACCAGCAAGCCCATCAGACAGATGAACCATGTTTGCCATCATGGTGGTTGCCGAGCGAATGGAACCTCTCAGCCCGGCCTGTGGTGCCTGTCCAGCCAGCCTTGCAGCAGGCCGACCAGCAAGCCCATCAGACAGAGGAACCATGTTGGCCATCATGGTGGTTGCCGAGCAGGTTAAACCAGCAGGCAACAGCACCTCAGCCCGGCTTGTGGTGCCTGTCCAGCCAGCCTTGCAGCAGGCCGACCAGCAAGCCCATCAGATGGGCCATGTTGGCCATGCGGGTACCCAGCAGATCGAAGAACCCCAGCGCCAGCCAGAACAGCATGAAGCCCATCAGGGCCGGGGGCAGGGTGAAGCCGGACGCTGGCTGCAGACGGCCTCGCACCCAGCAGTAGCCGAGCAGGGCATAGACCACCCCGGAGAGGCCGCCAAAGCGCGGGCCGCTCACCAGGAACTCGGCGATGTTGGGCAGGGCGGCGCCGACCAGCAGCAGGATCAGCAGCTTGCCGCTGCCCAGACGCTGCTCTATCTGGCCGCCGAGATACCACCACCACAGCAGGTTGAACACCAGGTGCAGCACGGAGAAGTGGATGAAGGCCGGGGTGACGTAGCGCCAGGCCTGCCAGTCACCGAACTGTGCCAGGGTCGGGTGGAACGCCAGCAGATCGAAGATGGGCAGGCCTATGGCTTGCAGGGCGTAGATGGCGAGGCAGGCGACGATGAGCAGCAGGGTGAGGGGCCCGGCATGGTGCAGGAAGTCGGTGACGGGATCCGCCATGCCCTTGCTGTAGTCGATGCGGGCATCGGCCCGGCCCGACTGCCAGGAGGCCTCCAGGTAGCGGGGGTGATTGGGTTCGCTCAGGAAGCGTTTCACCTCCAGCTGGGCCTGGGCCAGGCGCTGCTCGTCGGCGAGCCAGACGCTGACCCCGAGCTCGGACTGGGTCAGCTCGCAGGCAATGCCCAGGGTGGTGAGATAGTCCACCAGGGCCTGGGCCATGCGGGCATCCCCCAGCACCAGCAGCTGGATCATGCCGGCGGGAGCGTCGCTCATTCCTCCCCCGCCTGGATGGGGAACGCCTTGCGCCAGGCTTCGAAGCCGCCATCCAGGCTGTAGACCTCGTCATAGCCCTGTTGCAGCAGGTACTGAGCCGCCCCCTGGCTGCTGTTGCCGTGATAGCAGATCACGATGACGGGGGTGTCGAAGTCCACCTCGTCCATGAAGCGCACCAGGGTGCCATTGGTGAGGTGGAAGGCGCCGACCGGGTGAGCCGCCTCGAAGGATTGAGGATCGCGAATATCCACCAGGCGAGCCTCGCCGGCGAGGAGTTTCTGGTGGGCATCATGGGCACTGATATGGGCAAACTGGTCCATTGACATGTCCTGCGAATAGGTGATTGACGGCCAGTTTACCGCAAGCGTGCGGTTGCGCTAAGCCCGCAATGTGTTCATTCCCTGATGGGACGAGATCGCAATTTCCTTCAATATTCCGGCCAGGCCGGCGGTTAGGGTGGAACCTCGATATCCGCAACGAGTGTCATCCATGGAACTGAGTCTGTTGTTATCCATGGCCGGGTTTGCCCTGGCCATGTCCATCTCCCCGGGACCGGTCAATCTGGTCGCCCTCAGCGCCGGGGCGCAGTACGGTTTTCGGGCCAGCCTGCGCCATGTGGTGGGGGCTACCCTGGGCTTCATCCTGTTGCTGCTGCTGATGGGGTTGGGGCTGGGTGGCGCCCTGTCCCGGTGGCCGATGGCGCTTGGCGCCATCCACTGGGGCGGCATCTTCTTTCTCTGCTACATGGCCTGGCTGCTGATACGGGACAAGGGGGAGATCGAGGCCGAGCGAGGCGCGCCCCCCGCCTTCTGGTACGGCGCCCTGATGCAGTGGCTCAATCCCAAGGCCTGGCTGGCCGCCAGCATGGGGATGGGAGCCTACGGGGTGGCAGGCGGGGTTGGGCAGGTGGCCCTGTTCACCAGTCTCTATCTGGTGATCTGCCTGGGCTCCATCGCCTGCTGGGCCTATGCCGGGAGTTTTCTGCAGCAGACCCTGCTCTGTGCGCGTCGGCTGCGCTGGTTCAACCGGGCCATGGCGCTCCTGCTGCTGCTCAGCGCCGCCTATCTGGTGCTGGAGTCCTGAGGGCGGCGCAGGGCGCGATACTGTCCCGGGGTGGCGGCGACCAGCCGCTTGAACTGGCGCTGGAAGTGGGCCTGATCCGAGAAACCCGTCGCCAGGGCCACCTCGGCCAGGGGCTGGCCGCGCGCCAGCAGGTCACGGGCATGGCCGATGCGCCGGTTGAGCAGGTAGGCGTGGGGGGTCATGCCGTAATGGCGGCTGAAGGCGCGCACGAAGTGGGAGGGGGTCAGCCCGGCCACGGTGCTCAGCCGCTCCAGGGTGAGGGGGGAGGCGCACTCATCCTTGATAAGCTCGGCGGCGCGTCTCAGGTGCGGGGGAGGGTGCCGGCCCCACTTGGCTGGGGTCAGCCTGGCCAGCAGCTGGTGGCTGAACTGGTGGCAGGCGACCTCCTTGGCGAGGGGGGCCTGCTCCTCGTCTTGCAGGGTGCGATAGAGGCGCTGCAAGGCGAGATACAGCAGGGGATCCCGGCTGGCTGTCATGTCGAAGGGACGAAATTCGGTGCCAAGGCCGGCCTCCTGCTGCTGGCGCTGCAGCCAGTCCAGGTCGAGATAGAACATCAGATAGGACCAGGGCTGATCTGCGATGGGGTTGCAGGCGTGGACCTCTTCCGGGTTCATCAGCACCAGGCTGCCGCCACCGACCTCCTGCCTGCTGCGCTGGTTGAGGTAGTGGCTGTGGCCGCCGGTGATGGCGCCGATGGAGAAGTGGGCGTGACTGTGCTTGTCGTAGCAGACGCGGCGGCCATCCTGCACCGCCCGCGCCTCGATGAAGGGCAGGGCAGGGTCACGCCAGAACAGGTGGCGATCCGGCGTGGTTCCGGCCCGGCTCATGGCTCGCTCCTCCGGGGAGATGTGACTCCCGGCGGCGATGGCGCCAGCAGGAGGCCGCCCCTGGCCTGGCGCATCTTGTCAGCCACCCAGATAGGCCTGACGCACGGCAGGGTTGGCCAGCAGGGCCGCCCCGGTGTCTTGCAGCACCACGTGGCCGTTCTCCAGCACATAGCCCCTGTCCGCCAGCTTGAGGGCCTGGTTGGCGTTCTGCTCCACCAGGAAGATGGTCATCCCCTTCTGGCGCAGCTGCTCTATGGTGTCGAAGATCTGCTGGATGATGATGGGGGCCAGCCCCAGGGAGGGTTCATCGAGCAGCAGCAGGCGCGGCTTGCTCATCAGGGCACGGCCGATGGCCAGCATCTGCTGCTCGCCGCCGGACATGGTGCCGGCCCGCTGCTCCAGCCGCTCGTGCAGGCGGGGAAACAGGGTGAACACCTGATCCAGCAGGCCGTGCTGCTCGGCCTTGTCGACGAAGAAGGCCCCCATCCTCAGGTTCTCCTCCACCGTGAGGCGGGCGAAGATGCGGCGCCCCTCCGGCACCACGGCGATGTCCTTGCGCATGATGCGGGCGGTGCTGAGGGAGTCTATCTGCTCCCCCTCGAACCAGATGCTGCCGCTGCTGGGCTTGGGTTCGCCGCACAGCGTCATCAGAAGGGTGGTCTTGCCGGCGCCGTTGGCACCGATCAGGGTGACGATTTCCCCCTCTTTTACCTCGACGCTGACGTCATGGAGCGCCTGGATCTTGCCGTAGTGGGTCGATACGTTGCGAAGTTCTAACATCTCATTTTCCTTACGACTCGCCCAGATAGGCCTTGATCACGGCCGGATTGTTGCGGATCTCATCCGGCTTGCCGTGGGCCAGCGGCGTGCCCTGATTGACCACGAAGATGCGATCCGAGATCTCCATCACCAGCTTCATATCGTGCTCGATGAGCAGCACCGAGACCCCGAACTCGTCCCGCAGCCCGACGATGAGCGCGTTGAGATCGTCGGTCTCGTTGGGGTTGAGGCCGGCGGCCGGTTCATCCAGCATCAGCAGCTCGGGCCGGGTCGCCATGCAGCGGGCGATCTCGAGGCGGCGCTGCTGACCGTAGGCCAGGTTGCCGGCGGGGCGGTTGGCCAGATCCTTGAGCCCCACCTTCTCCAGCCAGTATGCCGCCTGCTCCAGCCCCTCCTGCTCGGCGCGGCGGAAGGCCGGCGTCTTGAACAGGCCGGCGAGGAAGCCGGTGTTGAGGTGCCTGTGCTGGGCCACCAGCAGGTTTTCCACCGCCGTCATCTCCTTGAACAGCCGCACGTGCTGGAAGGTGCGCACCACCCCTCTGCGGGCGATGAGGTGGCCGGGCAGCCCCTGGATCTCCTCGCCCTTGTAGCGGATGGTGCCGCCGCTCGGGCGGTAGAAGCCGGTCAGGCAGTTGAAGACGGTGGTCTTGCCCGCGCCGTTCGGCCCTATGATGGAGATCACCTCTCCCTTGTTCACATCCAGCTTGACGCCGTTGACCGCGAGCAGGCCGCCGAAACGCATCGACAGATCAGAGACTTCTAACAACGTCTGATTCATTTTTGCAGCTCCAAGTGTGGTCTGGTCATCGGCAGCAGTCCCTGGGGACGCCAGATCATCATGAACACCATCAGCAGGCCGAACATCAGCATGCGGTACTCGTTGAACTCACGGGCCAGCTCCGGCAGCACCGTCATGACGATGGCGGCCAGCACCACCCCGATCTGGGAGCCCATGCCCCCCAGCACCACGATGGCGAGCACGATGGCGGACTCGATGAAGACGAAGGATTCCGGGCTGATGAAGCCCTGGCGCGAGGCGAAGAAGCTGCCGGCAAAGCCTGCGAAGCAGGCGCCTATGGTGAAGGCGGTCAGCTTGATGATGGTGGGGTTGAGCCCGAGGGACTTGCAGGCGATCTCGTCCTCCCGCAGCGCTTCCCAGGCGCGGCCCAGCGGCATGCGCAGCAGGCGGTTGATGACGAACAGGGTGGCAATCACCAGCACCAGCGCCATCAGGTAGAGGAAGATCACCTTGTGGTTGGCGTTGTAGGCGATGCCGAAGAAGTCATGGAAGGTGCCAAAGCCCCCGTCCTTGACGGTGCGGTTGAACTCCAGTCCCCCCAGGGTGGGCTTGGGAATGCCGGAGATGCCGTTCGGGCCACCGGTGAGAGAGGTGAGATTGTTGAGCAGGATACGGATGATCTCGCCAAAGCCCAGGGTGACGATGGCCAGATAGTCCCCCCTCAGCCGCAGCACGGGGAAGCCGAGCAGGAAGCCGAACAGGGCGGCCATGCCACCGGCGATGGGCAGGCACTCCCAGAAGCTCAGGCCGAAATAGGTGTTGAGCAGGGCATAGCTGTAGGCGCCGACCGCGTAGAAGCCGACATAACCGAGATCCAGCAGGCCGGCGAGCCCGACCACCACGTTCAGCCCCAGCCCCAGCATGATGTAGATCAGGGTGAGGGTGGCGAGGTCCACGGCGCCCCGGGAGGCGACGAAGGGCCAGCTGACCGCCAGCAGCAGCACGATCAGGGCCGCGCTGTTGTAGAGGCGAGGCGCCTGCTCGGGGCTTGGCAGCACCAGTTTGGCAAAGCCGCTGGTGGAGCCCTTGAACAGCCCCAGGATCTGGCTGCGCAGCAGCTGGAAGCAGAACACCAGGGCGGCGCCCCCCAGCAGCCAGGCCAGCGACACATCGAGGCGGCTCACCACCAGCAAGCGGGTGCCTTCGGTCTCGAGCTTGAAGCCCAGCAGCCAGAAGGAGAGCACCATCAGCACCAGGCTGGCGATACAGGCATGAATAAATTGGCGTTTCATCATACTTTCTCGACCTCCGGGCGACCGAGGATGCTGCATGTGGACATGAACAGCGGCGCGAGAGCATGCGTAGATTGGATTTTCATACCTTCTCGACCTCCGGGCGACCCAGGATGCCTGTCGGCATGAACAGCAACACGAAGATGAGCAGGGCGAAGGCCATCACATCCTTGTATTCGGTACTGAGATAACCGGCGGTGAGGGCTTCGACCACCCCCAGCAGCAGGCCGCCGAGCACGGCGCCCGGAATGCTGCCGATGCCGCCCAAGACAGCGGCGGTAAACGCCTTCAGCCCGGCCATGAAGCCGAGGTAGGGGTTGATGACGCCGTAATACATGCCGAGCAGTACCCCAGCGACGGCGGCCAGGGTGGCCCCCAGCACGAAGGTGATGGAGATGACCACATGGGTGTCTATCCCCAGCAGGTTGGCCATCTTGATGTCTTCCGAACAGGCGCGGCAGGCACGTCCCATGCGGGAGCGGTTGATGAACTGGGTCAGCGCCAGCATGGTGATGAAGGTGACCACGAAGATGACCAGCTGCAGGTAGGAGAGGCTGGCCTGGAAGCCCTCCTCGCCACCCAGGGTCCAGCCACCGCTGATCAGGGTCGGCATGGCGATGTCCCGCGAACCCTGTGCCATGCGCATCATGTTCTGCAGGAAGATCGACATGCCGATGGCGGAGATGAGGGGGATGAGACGGTTGCCGCCGCGCAAGGGGCGGTAGGCGACCCGCTCTATGGTCCAGCCATAGGTGCCGGTCACTATGATGCTGATGAGGAAGGCGGCGCCCAGCAGGACGGTCGTGGCGTCTATGCCCATCATCATGAGGGCGGCCATGACCATGAAGGCGACATAGGAGCCAATCATGTAGACCTCGCCGTGGGCGAAGTTGATCATGCCGATGATGCCATAGACCATGGTGTAGCCGATGGCGATCAACGCATAGGTGCTACCTATGGTCAATCCGTTCAGCAACTGCTGAACAAAATAGAGTATATGTTCGGACATACTGCGTTCCCTGTACTTGCCCGCAAAGACGTGAGGGGGTGAGCATGCTCACCCCCTCCGGCAGATTTATTATTTGAGCTGGGTAGAGGTGCCGTCGGCGTGCCACTCGAACACACCGAACTCGAAGCCTTTCAAGTCGCCATTCGGCGCCCAGCTGAGGGGGCCCATGACGGTGTCTATGGTGCTGGCCTTGATGGCTTTTTCCACGGCCATCGGGTCTTCACCCGCCTGCGCGATACCGGCTGCCAGGGTCTGGACCGCGGCATAGGTGGTCCAGACGAAGGGGCCGGAAGAGTCTTGTCCTTTGGCCTTGAAGGCGGCCACGATCGGGGCATTGGCCGGGACCAGGTCATACTTGTTCGGCAGGGTGACCAGCAGCCCCTCGGAACCCTGGCCACCGATGGCGGAGATATCCTTGTTGCCTACCCCTTCCGGCCCCATGAACTTGGCCTTGAGACCCTTCTCGTTCGCCTGACGCAGGATCAGGCCCAGCTCGGGGTGATAGCCACCGTAGTAGACGAAGTCGACGTTCTCTTTCTGCAACTTGGCGATCAGGGCGGAGAAGTCCTTGTCCCCGGCGGTGATGCCTTCAAACGCCACCACCTTGGTGCCGGCCTTGTCCAGGGCGGCTTTCACGCTGGAGGCGATGCCTTCGCCGTACTGCTTCTTGTCGTGGATGACGGCGACGCGCTGGGGCTTGATCTGCTCGATGATGTACTTGGCGGCGGTCGGGCCCTGGTCGCTGTCCAGGCCTATGGTACGCAGGGTCAGCTGGTAGCCACGCTCGGTGATCTTGGGGTTGGTGGAGGCGGGGGTGACCATCAGCACCCCTTCATCTTCATAGATGTCGGAGGCGGGCAGGGTGTTGTCGGAGCAGAGGTGGCCCACCACGAACTTGACGCCGTCGTTGATCACCTTGTTGGCGATGGCCACCGCCTGCTTGGGATCGCAGGCATCGTCATAGATGACGGCTTCGATCTGCTTGCCCTTGATGCCGCCGGCTTTGTTGATCATCTCGACCGCCATCTTGCCGCCGGTGAACTGCATGTCGCCATATTGAGCGACCGGCCCGGTGACGGGCCCGGCGATGCCAATCTTGATGGTGTCGGCGGCATGTGCCATGGAAACAGAACCAAACAGCGCCATAGAAACCGCTGCCCTGACCGCTACCTTGCTCCAGTTATTCATAGATTCGTCCCTTTAATCAGTGGATTGTTTCACTCCGGACAGACTTCCCGCTTGTCCGGCAATAGTTAAGGTTCTATCACTCCTGCCCCGGTAATAACAAGCTGTTAAAGATATGGCTGGGGGGGGACTTGCAGGGTGTTGAATGAAGCTAATCGCTATGTATAGACATTTAGCTGGTGTTTCCTGCTGAATTGACTCGGCAACATCAAGTTAACATTTGAATCTGTTTGATTTGATAGCGGAAAAAGCTGAGGAGTTTTTACTCTGATGCTGCTCCCATTTCGTTCAAAATCCGTTTGCGCAAATCAGGGGGAGCACCTAGATTAGCCGGCAGCGGTAATTGCTTGACAGTTCCCGTGAATTTCAAGCCTTTATTCGGGAAATCTGCTAAGGTTCCGCTTTTTCATATTCAGGAGACAGAGATGGCCACAATCAAAGATGTCGCCTCCAGGGCGGGCGTATCCATCTCCACCGTCTCACATGTACTCAATCACACCCGTCGGGTCAGCGAAGACGCGACCCAGAAAGTGCTTGAGGCGGTGGCAGAGCTCAACTACGCACCCAATTCGGTGGCACGCAGCCTCAAGATCAATTCGACCAAGACCATAGGCATGCTGGTGACCACCAGCGCCAATCCCTTCTTCGCGGAAGTGGTGCGCGGCGTCGAGGCTTACTGCTTCGAACAAGGTTACAGCCTGATCCTGTGCAACACCGAGAACCAGCCTCCTCGCCAGCAGCACTACCTCAAGATGCTGATGGAGAAGCGGGTTGATGGCCTGCTGGTGCTGGGGACCGACATAGACACGCCGCTGCGTGACATGCTTCGCATTCACAAGAATGTGCCCCAGGTGGTGCTGGATTGGGGCACAGAGTGCGATTTTGCCAACGTCATCAACGACAACGCCCGCATCGGTGCCCGCATGGCGGTCACCCATCTGCTGGATCAGGGGCACAGGGAGATCGTCTGCATCACGGGGCACATCGACAAGCCGACCACCCAGCAGCGCCTGGACGGGGTGCGCGATGCCCTGGCCGAGCAGGGCCTCACCCTGAAAGAGGAGCAGATCTTCGAAGGGGACTACGAGAGCCAGAGCGGGTTCGACCAGATGCAGCGCATCCTGGCCCTGACGCCGCGGCCGACCGCGGTGTTCGCCTTCGACGATCCCATGGCGATCGGTGCCATCTGCGCCGCCTGGGAGGCGGGGGTCAAGGTACCCGACGACATCTCCGTCATCGGTTATGACGACGTTGAGATGGCGCGCTTCTCCAGCCCGCCGCTCACCACCATTCGCCACCCCAAGGCCGAGCTCGGCCTGTTGGCGGTGCAGCAGCTGGTGAGCCGGATCCGCAACAAGGAGCTCGAAGTCGAGTCCATGACGGTGCAGCCGGAACTGATCGTGCGTCGCTCGGTCAAGCGTCTGGGCTGAGCCGGCAAGCGCCGGACATGAAAGCGGCCCCCCCGGGGTGGCCGCTTTTTATTGGTCCGTCGCCGGACCCTGGATGTGGATGAAGAAGAGGCCCCTCGCGGGGCCTCTTGCGTCAGGGGATCAATGACCCGCCTTCGCCTTGGGGGGGATCGACTCGTCGAACTCCTTGAGCGGCTCATGCTCGGATGCCAGGAAGGTGTAGATGACCGGCAGCACGAACAGGGTGAACAGGGTGCCGATGGCCAGGCCCGCCACGATGACGATGCCGATGCTGAAGCGCTGGGCGGCGCCGGCGCCGGTCGCGTACATCAGCGGGATCAGGCCGGCTATCATGGCCGCCGTGGTCATCAGGATCGGACGCAGTCGTACCTTGGCCGCCTGCATCACGGCTTCCATCCGGTTCATGCCGTGCAGCAGCTGCTCCTCCTTGGCCACCTCGCAGATCAGGATGCCGTGCTTGGTGATCAAGCCGACGAGGGTGATCAGGCCCACCTGGGAGTAGATGTTCATGGTGGCCATGCCCCAGGCCAGGGCGATCAGGGCACCACTGATGGCCAGCGGCACCGACACCATGATCACCAGGGGGTCGCGCACGGATTCGAACTGGATGGCCAGCACCAGGAAGATGATGGCCAGGGCCAGGGCGAAGGTGGCGTAGAGCGCACTGCCCTCGGTGACGAACTGGCGTGCCTCGCCCATGAAGTCATAGCGATAGCCCTGGGGCAGCTTGTCGGCGGCGGCCGTCTCGAACCAGCCGATGGCATCCCCCATGGCCACGCCCGGGGTGGGTACGGCGCCAATGGTGGCCGAGTTGAGCTGGTTGAAGTGGGGCAGGGCGCGGGGCTCGCCAACCACCTCGATGGAGATCAGGCTGCCGAGGGGCACGGCACGGCCATCGGCGGCACGCACATAGTAACCCTTCATGGACTCAGGGTTGAGGCGGTACTTGCGCTCCACCTGGGGGATCACCTCGTAGGAGCGGCCATCCAGATCGATACGGTTGACGTAGCCATCCGCCATCATGGTGCCCATGGTGACGCCAATGTCCTGCATGGTGATGCCATAGGCACCGGCCTTGTCCTTGTCGATGCTGATCTTCATGGTGGCCGAGTCATAGTTCAGATCGAGATCCGAATAGACGAACTGGCCACTGGCCTGGGCCTCGGTCAGCATCTCGCTGGCCACGATGAAGAGGCTCTCGAAGCTGTTGGGGGTGGTGATGACGAACTGGATCGGCAAGCCACTGGAGGCACCCGGCAGTTCGGGGAACTGGAAGGTGGTGATGGACATGCCGGGGATGTGCTGCACTTGCTGGCCAACCCTGTCGAGCACCTCTTTCTGGCTCGCTTCCCGTTCGCTCCAGGGCTTGAGGGAGGCGATGCCGAAGGCCTGGTTGGCGTTGAAGACACCGGAGAAGACTTGTGAATAGGCGATCTCCGGCTGGTCATCCAGGATCTTGTTCACGTCTTTCATGGTGTTTTCTATGTAGTCCAGGTTGGCGTTCGAGGGCGCCGTGCCCAGCACCGCCATGACCCCCTTGTCTTCGGACGGCGCCAGTTCGCTCGGGATGAACTTGAACAGCAGCGGCAGGCTGCCGAACACGATGACGGCGAACACGATGACCACGGGACGTTTGTGCATCACGGCGTGCAGCATACGATCGTAGCGATCCGTCATGCGCTCGAGCAGGTGGTGCACTGTGCTCTCGAACTTGCCCGGTTTGGCGTTGGCCTTGAGCATCACGGAGCACATCATGGGGGAGAGGGTCAGGGCTATGATGCCCGACACGAACACGGCCCCCGCCAGGGTCAGGGCGAACTCCTTGAACAAGGAGCCCGTGATGCCACCCATCAGGGCGATGGGGGCGTACACGGCCGCCAGGGTCAGGGTCATGGCGATGACGGGCACGGCTATCTCCCGGGTGCCTATGATGGCGGCCCGGAACGGTTCTTCACCCTCCTTGATGTGTCGGTCGACGTTCTCCAGCACCACGATGGCATCATCCACCACCAGACCGATGGCGAGCACCATGGCCAGCAGGGTCATGAGGTTGATGGAGAAACCGAACATGTCCATCACCATCACCACCCCGATCAGACTCAAGGGGATGGTGATGATGGGGATGATGACGGCACGGAACGAGCCCAGGAACAGGGTGATCACCACCAGTACGATGGCGGCCGCCTCCAGTATGGTCTTGATGACCTCGTTGATGGATTCGTTGATCGCCACGGTCGAGTCATAGAGGATGTTCAGCTCCATGGTGCTCGGCATGTTGCTCTTGAGGCTGGGCAGCAGCGCCAGCACGTCGTGGGCGATGTTGATCGGGTTGGCGGTCGGGGATGCGTTGATGGCCAGGACCACGGCTTCACGACCGTTGGCGGTGGCGCGATAGATGTCGTGGCTCTTCTCCAGACTCACCTTGGCGATGTCGGACAGGCGGATCACCTTGCCTTCCCGGGTCGAGACCACCAGACGCTTGAGCTCTTCGGTATTCGTGACCTGGGTCTTGGCGTCGCCGTTGAACAGCATGAAGTAGCCGGTGGACTGGCCGGTGGCCGACTGATAGTTGTTGCTGTTGAGCACCGTCATCACGTCGCTGGCGGTCAGATCGAATGCCGCCATCTTGGCCGGATCCAGCCAGACCCGCAGGGCGAACTCGGTTCCCCCGTACAGATCGACCTTGGAGACACCGCCCACGGTGAACAGCTGGGGCTTGATGACCCGCTCCAGGTAGTCGGTGATCTGGCTCGAGTTGAGCTCTGGGCTGGTGAAGCCGAGGTAGAGCACCGCGGTGGTGGAGCCGGTCGAGGAGGTGACGGACGGATCCTCAGACTCCTTGGGCAGCTGGGATCGCACCGAGTTGACCTTGGCCAGGATGTCGGACAGGGCGGCGTTGGGATCCGTGTTCAGCTTCATGTAGGCCGTCACGGTCGAGCTGCCAAGCTGACTGGAGGAGGTCATGAAGTCGATGTTGTCTGCCTGGGCTATCGCCTGTTCCAGCGGCTGGGTGATGAACCCCTGGATCAGGTCGGAGCTGGCGCCATAGTAGCTGGTATTGACCGTGATGACGGTGTTGATGACCTCGGGATATTCCCGCACCTGCATCTTGAAGATGGCCTGGAAGCCGAGCAGGGCGATCAGGAAACTGATCGAGATCGCCAGCACGGGCCGTTTTATGAATATGTCAGTAAATCGCATTACGGATCTCCGCGCTTACAGCATCGGGGGTTGTGCCGGGGCGGCCAGGGCGTCGTTCTGCTCGACCTTGACCTTGGTGTCGTTACTCAGTCGCACCTGCCCGGACAGCACCACCTCATCGCCGGCCTTGAGGCCGCTCAGAATATGGGCGTCATTGCCGCGGCGCTCGCCAACCTTGACCACCACCTGAGTGGCACGCTTGACGCCGTCCTTCTCCTTGATGACATAGACGTTCTGGCCATACAGGGTGAAGGTGATGGCATTTTGCGGCAGCACTATCTGATCCTTGATGGTCGGCAGAATGATGCTGGCGCGGGCGAACATGCCGGAGCGCAGTTTGCCGCCGTTGTTCGGGATGTCGGCCTGCACCTGGATCAGACCGCTCTGGTAGTTGACGGCGGGCTCGATGGCGCTGATCTTGCCGTTGAACTCGGTCTGCGGATAGGCATCCACGCTGATCTTGATGGTCTGGCCCAGGCTTATCTTGGAGATATCGGTCTGGGGCACGGTGAAGCGCAGGCGCATCACGCTGATGTCTTCCAGGCGCACTATGTCGGTGCCCGGCTCCATGTACTGGCCGAGGAAGACATTGCGCAGGCCGACGACACCGGCGAACGGCGCATGGACTTCCCGACGGGCTATGGTGGCCCTCAGGCTCTCGATGTCGGCCTCCAGGGAGCGGTAGCTCGCCTCGGCGTCGTCGAGCTGATCCCGGGAGATGGAGTTCTTCTGGTAGAGGTTCTGGTAGCGCTCGAACTTGGCCCGGGCGGCGGGCAATCTGGCGGTGGAGGAGCGCAGATTGGCCTTCTCGACGCTGGAGTCCAGTCCGATCAGCAGCTGGTCAGCCTTGACGGCCATCCCGGATTCGAAGGCGATCTGGTCTATGGTGCCCGCCAGCTCGGTCGACAGTGTGACCCCCTGGTTTGGCTCGATGAAGCCGATTGCCTCTATGGTCGGGGTCCAGTCCTGTGCCTGGGCGACCATGGCGGTGACCGGAAATTCAGGTTCGGGCCGGTTGGCCATGTACTCGGCGATCTTCTTCTGTTTGAACATGTTGAAGCCGATGACGCTGCCAAAGAGGGCGAGCGCGATCAACAACATAATGACCATCCACTTTTTCATGAACAGATTCCTGGTAGAGAGGTTGAGGGTTGTAATATGGCTTGCCAGCTGGCGTGTATCACCGCCTCCCGCTGGCTGTCCGTCAGTTCCAGCTCATGCACCCGGCACTGTTGCATCAGCTGGGCTGCGCTATCCAGGCTGAGGGTTTGCAACACCCTGAGCGGCAGATCGATAAACAGTCCCGATGCCCGTCCCCGTTCATAGAAGCGATCCAGGGGTTCCCACAGCGCCAGTATCACGGGGTCCTTCTCCAGCTCACAGGCGAGCGGCGAACTCTCATACTGCAGCTTGCAGGTGAGGGCATTGGGGTCGGAGGCAAAGATCTGATGAATATTGAGCCACAGTTGTCGATATTGCGTGAACGTTGTCTCTTCTATATCCACGTCACTCATGATCAGATCATGACATTGTTGGATGGTGTGCCGATAAAGCAGGCGGATCAGGTCTTCCTTATCGCTAAAATAGCGATAAATGGTTCCGGTCGCTACCCTTGCTTGCTTGGCGACCAGGGCAATAGAGAGTCCATGGAAGCCCTGTTCGGCGAGAATGTCGTGTGCCGCATCGAAGATGCGTTCTTTCTTGTCCATGGCTCTTGTGGTGATCGCATGAATGAACGTTCATTCATTCTAGAATCATGTGGAGGCAAGTCAAGGAAACAGAAGCAGCATAAACAAGCCATCTTGGTGCCGATCTGGGCCTAACACCGAGTTAGTGATGGAAAATGATGCCAAGTGACTGAAAAAGAAGCAGTTGAATCGATAGAATAAAAAAAGAGTAGACAAGTCGTCCCGGGTAATGAATAATCCGCCCCGTTCGACAGCGTAGCGCCCGTAGCTCAGCTGGATAGAGCGCTGCCCTCCGGAGGCAGAGGTCACAGGTTCGAATCCTGTCGGGCGCACCATCAAACGTGCGCCGAATAGCGGGCGTGTTGTGGAACGAAAAACAGCTGTGGTGGCTGTAGCTCAGTTGGTAGAGTCCCGGATTGTGATTCCGGTTGTCGTGGGTTCGAGCCCCATCAGCCACCCCATTCAAGCTGAAGAAGTGACAGTTGGTTAGGTACGCGAAGGTGGCGGAATTGGTAGACGCGCTAGCTTCAGGTGTTAGTGCCCCCCGGGTGTGAGGGTTCGAGTCCCTCTCTTCGCACCATACTGACTGAATGCGAGAGATGACCGGCAAGGTCATTTTTTGTTTTTGAATGCCAAATATCTCGGTGATTAGCGCAGCCCGGTAGCGCATCTGGTTTGGGACCAGAGGGTCAAAGGTTCGAATCCTTTATCACCGACCATTTTCAGAAAAACCCCGCTTCGGCGGGGTTTTTCGCATTCTGGCGCCTGAGCTGCGCCGCAAGGCAACCCCCGATCCGGCCGGGGGCGCCTCTGTTGCGCTTATTCGGTCTGGGGGCAGGGGGAGAGCGAGAACAGTTGCTCCAGGTAGACGGCCACCCCGTCTTCATCCGAACTCAGGGTGCGCTCGTGGCGGGGCAGGGCCTGCTTGAGGCGATCGTGGGCATTGTCCATCACCACGCCACGGCCCACCATGTCCAGCATCTCGAAGTCGTTCATGCCATCGCCGAAGGCCACCGCCTGAGACATCTCCAGCCCATGCTGGGCCAAGACCGCCTGCACCGCATTGCCCTTGTGCACTCCGGCATGCATCACCTCGAGACAGTCCGGCAGGGAGAAGGTAACATTGAGCCTGTCACCGTATTGGGCGTTGAGCCGGGCTTCGATGGGCAGCAGCTTCTCGTGCTCGCCTATGTAGAACACCTTGCTGATCCCTTCCTTCGATTGGGCCTGGAGATCGACCAGCCGATAGTTGAAGCCGGATTCGTCATGGAAGCTGAGCAGCCAGGGCAGCTCCTCCTCGACCAGCCACTCATCCCCCTGATAGATGTTGAGGTGGATGTCGGGGTCGCGGGGCAGGGCGATAAGTTCAGCGGCAACCTCTGCCGGCAGGGACTGGTTGAACACCAGCTTGTCCTGCTTGTCATGGACCATGGCACCGTTGGAGGTGATGAGGTAGATGTCCAGCCCGAGGGTATCGCGAATGGTGCGAACATCCACGTGATGGCGTCCGGTGGCCACCACGAACTTGATGCCCTTGGCCACCAGCCGGTGCAGGGTGTCGCGGGTGCGGGGGGAGATCTGGTGCTGCTTGTTGAGCAGGGTACCGTCGAGATCGGATACAACTACCTTGAACATCGTTACCTCGGTTTCACAGAAATGCCGGGGCAGTGTACTCCAGCCATTGGGCTCGCCCCATTTATTTAGGGTTACAAAAAATAACCAGCCCGGGCACCACTGACGATGGGCCAACGGCGGCTAGAAGCGGCCGAAGAAGTCCAAGATGGCGGTGAGGGCGGGTTGGCGCTTGTAATCGGCCTCGATGAAGAGCTCATGCCAGGCGCCGTCGATGCGCAGGGGTTGGCCGCCCTCGCAGGGGGCGCGCTGGCAGAAGTCGGTCTGGGCCTGGTTGTCGACCACACTGTCCTCCCCCGCCTGCAGTACCAGCAGCGGCGTCTTGATGTTGCCCGCCTCCGCCAGGGCCCGCTCCGCCCCCGTCATCCCCTGGTGGATCCAGTGCGCCGTGGCGCCCCCCAGCTTGACCTGGGGGGCTTGCTCGTATTGCCGACGGAAGGCGGCGTAGCGTGCCTCGCTGTGGGTCAGTTCATTGCCCGCGAACCCCTGATCCTGATAGGCGCCCTGGCCGGGACCGTAGGGGGGCTCGCCCAGCCAGCCACCGACCCTGGCCATGGTGGCGGTGAGCCCCTTGGCAAGCCAGTGGGGCAGGCCGCCGAGGTGAATGCCCATCATGGGGGAGGAGAGTGCGGCGGCGCGGATGTCATCTGGCCAGCGTTCCAGATAGCGTGCCGAGATGGCTCCCCCCATGGAGTGAGCCAGCAGGAACAGCTTGGCGGGCTGGTCTGCCAGGATCACCTGGTCGTGAAACTGCTTCAGATCCACCACATAGTCCTCGAAGTCGGCCACATAGCCCTTCTCCCTGTCTGCCAGCAGCCGATCCGACATCCCCTGGCCGCGATGGTCTATCAGGTAGAGGCTGTAGCCCTGACGCCACAGATCCCATGCCAGCTCCTGATACTTGAGATAGGTCTCGACCCGGCCGTTGACGATGAGGATGGCGCGGTCCACCTTGGCCTGGCGCAGGGCGGCGTAGCGGATGGTCACCCCATCCTTGCCTTCGAACTCTCCCTCAACGGCATGCTGGCGCCAGAAGTCGGGCAGGGTTTGCTGATGGAGAACGGGGACCTCGGCTTCGGTGGCGAGCTGATAGGGATTGGTCACGGCAAGGGCTCCGGCAGAGAACAGGGTCAGGGCCAACAGGGGAAGATAGTTAAATTTCATCGGTTGGATACTCCATATCCAGGGGATCGTCCTGTTGTGCGGCCCAGCCCTTGCGGGTCAGCTGCATCCGTTGCCACCAGGCCTCGTCCGCCAGGATCTCGCCGGCCGGACCCAGTTGGGGGTAGGGCATCTCTTTTTCCTTGCAGAGCTGGGCATAGACGGGATAGCCCCCCTCGAACAGTATGCTGTTCTGCTCTTCCAGGTCGAGTGGGCAGCCCCGCCGATAGCAGCCGGCCAGCTCGCGCTGGCGCTGAGCCTCATACAGGATGGCGGCGGCGGCCACAGAGACGTTGAGGGACTGCACCATGCCCACCATGGGAATGACGATATGGTGATCGGCCAGGGCCAGCGCCTCTTCGCCGATGCCGTGCTTCTCCTGGCCCACCAGGATGGCGGTCGGCCTGGTGTAGTCGATGGAGCGAAAATCTACTGAATTTTCAGATAGATGTGTCGCCAGGATCTGCATGCCGGAGGCTTTCAGTTCGGCCACGGCACTGCCGATGTCCGGGTGCAGCTTGACGTCGACCCAGTTCTGGCTGCCGCGGGCCGTGCCCTTGCGTTTGTGGATCCAGGTCTTTGGCCAGACGGCGTGAACCCGGTGGATGCCGATGGCATCGGCGGTGCGGACGATGGCGGCCAGGTTATGCGGTTTATGCACCTCTTCCATGCAGACGGTGAGATCGAGCTGGCGCTGGGCCAGCATGTCGGAGATCCGTTTAAAGCGTTCAGGTGTCATATGGGTTTCTATGGCGTGGGGCTGGTGCACGCATCTCTTGCATGCAGACGGTGAGATCGAGCTGGCGCCGGGCCAGCATATCGGAGATCCATTTAAAGCGTTCAAGTGTCATATGGGGTTGCTATGGCGTGGGGCCATGATGGTCTCTTGAAAAGCAACAGGCGGCTTGCGCCGCCTGTGGGATCAGTTCTTCTGTCGGCTCACCCTGAGTACATTGGGCATGACCCGGATCTTGCGCATGATGTTGGCCAGATGGATGCGCCCCTTGGTGGTGATCAGCAGGGTGACCAGATAGACGCGGCCATCCTTCTCCTCGGTACTGATGCCGTGAATGTTGGCACCGGTGGCGGCGATCACGTTGGCCAGCTCCGCCAGGGCGCCCTGGTGGTTGACGATCTCGATATGGATGCCGGTCTTGAACTCCTGCTCCTGATCCGGATCCACTTCCCACTGCACCGGCAGGTATTTGTCCGGCTCGCGGCTGTAGCCCTTGATGTTGCGGCACGACTCCTGGTGGATCACCAGCCCCTTGCCCGGGCTGATGTGGGCGATGATGGCATCCCCCGGGATCGGGCGGCAGCAGTTGGCGAAGGTGACCAGCATGCCGTCGGCACCCTTGATCGGCATCTTCTTGCTGCTGCTCCTGGGTTGATCGTCCTGGGGCAGCTCATCGGCCTGCATGCGGCGGGCGACCATGACGCTCATGGCATTGCCCAGGCCGATATCGGCCAGCAGGCCATGCAGGTTCTCGTGCTTGGTATCGGTCAGCACCTGCTTGATACGGGCTTCCGGGATGTCCTCTATGTTCTTGGCGCCCAGGGCATGATTGAGCAGGCGACGGCCGAGCACCACGGACTCCTCGGTGCGCAGGTTCTTGAGGAATTGGCGGATCTTGGAGCGGGCCTTGGTGGTCACCACGAAGTTGAGCCAGGCCGCATTGGGGCGGGCCCCCGGCGCCGTGATGATCTCCACCGTCTGACCGGATTGCAGCTGGCTGCTGAGGGGATAGGGGTGGCGGTCGACCCTGGCACCGACGCAGGCATGGCCTATGTCCGTGTGGACCGTGTAGGCGAAATCCACCGGGGTGGCACCGGTGGGCAGTTCCATGATGCGCCCCTCCGGGGTGAACACGTAGATCTCGTCCGGGAACAGGTCTGTCTTGACCCCTTCGATGAACTCGAACGAGCTGCCGGCGCTCTGCTGCAGCTCCAGCAGGCTCTGCATCCAGCGCTGGGCACGGATCTGGGCCGTGGTGCCCGAGCTGTCGCCATCCTGCTTGTAGGCCCAGTGGGCGGCAACCCCCTTGTCGGCCATCTGATCCATGTACTCGGTGCGGATCTGCACCTCGACCGGCACCCCGTGCGGCCCCACCAGGGAGGTGTGCAGGGATTGGTAGCCGTTGGTCTTGGGGATGGCGATGTAATCCTTGAAGCGGCCGGGACGGGGCTTGTAGAGGCTGTGCATCTGCCCCAGCACCCGGTAACAGGTGTCTATGTCCTTCACCTTGACGCGAAAGGCATAGATATCCATTACCTCATGAAACTGCAGCTCTTTTTTCTCCATCTTGTTGTAGATGGAGAACATGTTCTTCTCGCGACCGCTCACCTGGGCCTCGATGCCGGACTCCTGCAGCCTCCCCTGGATTTCGCTCTGGATCGATTCGATGATCTCGCGGCGATTGCCACGGGCACGGCGTACCGACTCCTTCAGCACCCGGGAGCGCATGGGGTAGAGCGCCTCGAAGCCGAGCTCTTCCAGCTCGTTCTTCATGGTATGGATGCCGAGGCGGTTGGCGATGGGGGCGAAGATCTCCAGGGTCTCGCGGGCGATGCGGCGGCGCTTGTCCGGGCGCAACGAGCCCAGGGTGCGCATGTTGTGGGTGCGGTCGGCCAGCTTGATCAGGATGACCCGGATGTCCTGGGTCATGGCCATCATCATCTTGCGGAAGTTCTCGACCTGGGCTTCCTTGCGGTCGCGAAACTTCAGCTTGTCGAGTTTGGAGACGCCGGAGACCAGCTCGGCCACCGCATCGCCAAACAGCTCTGCCAGCTCGGCCTTGGTGACCGGGGTGTCCTCGATGACATCGTGCAGCACGGCGGCCATCAGGGTCTCGTGGTCCAGACGCATGTCCCCCAGGATGCGGGCTACCGCGACCGGGTGGGTAATATAGGGTTCACCACTGGATCGCATCTGACCCTGGTGAGCATCGCGGGCTACCACATAGGCTTGCTTGAGTTTCTCAACCTGCTCTGCTGGCAGATAAGAACTAGCTACTTCTTTAAGATTTTCAAATAGATACAAGACATGCCCCGCTGCGGTAATTCAGCAATCCGTGGTATTGAGGGTATAGCCCTGAGTTTGCGAGGTTTTCGAGCGGTTGTAAATGGGGGAGAACAGTCGGCACCCGGGCGGGTGCCGGCTTGGAGGACTTAACCGCGCCCTTCGGCGATAGCGGCAACGGCAGCCAGCTCGGCGGCTTCCTGCTCCTGCTGCTCGTAACGGTCCTGGGTGTCCATTACTTGATTGTTCACCAGACCCAGCTCGATCTCACGCAGGGCGATAACAGTCGGCTTGTCGTTCTCTTCGTCAACCAGGGGATCTTTACCTTGAACCGCGATCTGACGGGCGCGGCGCGCGGCGACCAGCACCAGGTCAAAACGGTTACCTACCTGTTTTACAGCATCTTCTACAGTAACGCGTGCCATGCAGGACTCCAGTGTTTAAAAATGACGCAAAAGTTTACTTGGTTTTAGCTTATTCCGCCAGTAGCTGTTGTAGCAAGTTTTGTTGTGCCTGCTGCTGGCGGCCCGTCGTCAACCTCTGGCTCTCTATGATGGCCTTGAGTTGGCACAGGGCCAGCTCGAACTCTTCGTTGATGATGACATAGTCATACTCGTCGTAGTGCACCATTTCGGCAACGGCTTTCGCCATGCGACCCCGGATCACCTCTTCGCTGTCCTGGCCGCGGCCGATCAGGCGGCGCTCCAGTTCGGGGCGGCTCGGCGGCAGTATGAAGATGGAGCGGGTCTCCATCTGCTCGCGGATCTGGCGGGCGCCTTGCCAGTCGATGTCGAGAAAGACATCGATGCCCTGGGCCAGGCAGGCCTCGATGGCGGCGCGGGAGGTGCCGTAGTAGTTGCCAAATACCTCTGCCCACTCCAGAAAATCGCCGCGTTCGATCAGCGCCTTGAACTCATCTACCGGCACGAAATGGTAGTGCACCCCGTTCTCTTCCCCCGGGCGCATGGCGCGGGTGGTGTGGGAGACGGAGAGTTGCATCCGGCCGGCGGCTTCCGGCTGGCGGAGCAGGGCACTGATCAGACTGGACTTACCCGCTCCGCTCGGGGAGGAGATGATGTAGAGGGTGCCTTGTTGCGCCATGTCCGTACCTTTAAGCGATGATAGTGTTCTGGTTGTAGCAGAGGCCGCCGTCTTGTGCCCGACAGGGCGACAGCCAAGCACAAAACGCGGAAAATTAAGCCACTGGGGCATATGAAGGCGGCAGATGGTAGCAGACGGCGGCAGATAAAAAAACGGCCGGAATCATATTCCAGCCGATCAAAGGATTCGTAGCTTGCTGTGGGAGTCGCCTCCACACGGCCGCCATTCTGGCGAGCAAGCCGCCGGCTGACCATCAGGTTATCTCTCGCTGATCACTCGGGATTTTCGATGGATCCTGCGCTTTGCTGCCAATATTCGTCGAATCGGGCGATCACCCGTGCTATCGGCAGCCTGGCCATGGCGTCCGGATCCTTGAGCCGGGTACGCCAGCTCAACTGATCGAGGGGCTTGCCGGTCTCGGCTTCAATGAGTTCCTGATAGACGCTGACGACTCGGTCCCGCGCCAGGTAGGGACCGGTGCGGGCCGGGTTGTGGTGGGCATAGAGGCCGATGACGGGGGTTCCGACCATGGTTGCCATGTGGGTGGGCCCCGTGTCTGGCGCCAGCACCAGGCTCGCCTCCTTGATCAGGGCCAGCAGCTGCTTGAGGCTGGTCTGTCCCACCAGGTCGGCCGGCTTGCTCTGGCTTAAGCGCCGGATCTCGGCGGCCAGATCCCGCTCCAGCTTGGCCGGTCCGCCGCACAGGTAGACCTGCATCCCCCTGGCCGCGGCATGGTCCGCCAGGGCGGCATAACCGGCCGCGGTCCAGTTCTTGAAGGGCTTGCTGGCGGCGGCGCAGATGAGCAGGGTGGGCTTGCCGTCAATCTGCTCTCTGGCCCAGGCCTGGTGCTCCGGGCTGATGGGCAGTTGCCAGTCCGGGGTCAGATCCTGGATGCCGAGCTCCCTGGCGAAGGCGAGGAAGCCGTCCAGCACATGGGGAGAGGCGGGAGAGGGCACCTGGTGATTGGTGAAAAGCCATTGGCCATCGTTGGCCCGCTCCCGGTCGAAGCCGAGCTTGACCCCGGCCCGGATGCCGAGGGTGGCGATGCTGGCCCGCAGGGCCGCCTGCAGATGGAGCAGGGCATCGAACCTGCGGCCCGCCAGCCGACGCCACAGATCGCGATAACCGCGCCAGCCCTGGCCCTTGTCGAAGGGGATCACCTCGACGCCGGGCAGATCGGCAAACAGCCCGGCCTCCAGCTTGCCGGTGACCCAGGTGATGCGAGTCTCTGGCCATGCCCGCTGAATGACGCGCACCAGGGCCAGCGCATGGCAACAATCCCCGATGGCGGAGAGCCGCAGGATGCAGATGGAAGAGGGTGGCGTTTGGAACGGCAGCATGATGTGGCGCAATGGATGGGAAATCGATGAATGGCATTATGCAAACTCCCTCGTGGATTGTAAAATTGCGGCCAATCACTGCCCGGAACCCGCCAGATGCAAATTCAAACCGACAAGAACCAGGTGTGCTGGTTTGCCGATGATCACTTCCACAACCCCTCGCCCAGGCTGTTCGATCCCGGCTGGTGGCAGGATCAGGGCAAGGTGGTGGGGTCCGCCATCGGTCGCGGTGTGACCTGGTTCGTGAAGGGGGAGTCGTGCCATCTGGTGTTGCGCCACTACTACCGTGGCGGCATGGTGGGCAAGGTGGTGCGGGATCGCTTCTGGTTCGAAGGGGTGGAGTCGAGCCGGGCCATGGCCGAGTACAGCCTGCTGGCCCAGCTGAGCGAACAGGGCTTGCCGGTACCGCGGCCGTTTGCGGCCCGCATGGTCAAGCAGGGCCCCTTCTATCGGGCCGACATCCTGATCGAGCGCATTCGCGGCGCCAAGGACCTGGTGGCCTTGCTCAAGCGAGGCCCCATCGCGGCCGACATCTGGCTGCGGGTCGGCCAGGCGATCCGCCAGTTGCACGATGCCGGCGTCTACCATGCGGATCTCAACAGCCACAACCTGTTGCTCGACAAGGATCAGAAGGTCTGGGTGATCGATTTCGACAAGGGGGAGATCCGCGCCCCGGGCAGCTGGCAGCAAGCCAATCTGGAGCGCCTGCTGCGCTCCTTCAACAAGGAGGCGCAGCTGCACACCAGTTTCCACTTCGTGCCCGAGAATTGGCAGACCCTGATGGAAGGCTACCGCGTGGCCTGATCCCGGCCCTGGCCATGACGTCCCGGTTTTTTGCCCGGACCCGGATTGCCGATCCCTTGCCTCGATGCTACTTATTGGGGTTCATGATAATTTTTACAGTTTCGAGGCGTTTGATGGATGTACTGAAGGCTCCGCTGGCGGATACAGTGACCCAATTGGATTGTTCCTTGATGGCGGATGTCATGGCCATCATGGATGCCGGCGTCTGGCGCTGGCCACTGCATCAGGCGATAGAGCGGGATCCCTCCTGCCTGGCGCTGCTCGGCCTCACCCCGGAGACCCTGGATGAGATGAGCTGGCTGGCCCGGGTTCACCCGGATGACATGGGGCGGGTAGCCGAGGCGTTCGCCGCCTGCCTGCATGGGCATGACTCGCTGCGGCTGGACTACCGCATCCTGCACCATGACGGCCACTACATCCGGCTCGACGAGCGGGCCAGGCGCATGGCGAACGGCGATCTGCTCGGCATGGTGCGCCGCTGTCGCCACGCCCAGGCGGCGGAGCCGCAGGGCACGGATCCCCTGACCGGGCTCGAGAGCCGCAGCCACTTCGAGCAGCGGCTCGGTGAGCGGCTAAGCCAGGGCGGTGCCTTCAGCCTGCTGCAGCTGACCGTGGATCACAGGGCCAAGATATTGCAGCTGTTTGGCGAGGCGGACTGCGACGCCATGCTGGCCAAGCTGGCGCGCATCGTGCGCCACGAGCTGCGCAAGGACGATCCCTTCGCCCGCTGGGACGATGACACCTTCATCCTGATGCTGCCCGGCATAGAGCGGCTCGATGCGCTGGAGATAGCCGAGCGGCTGCGCCTCGAGATTGCCGATGCCAGCCTGCTGCCGGAGCGTCCGGTCACCATCAGCATCGGCCTGGTGCAGCACCAACCGGGGGAGCAGATCGATCACCTGCTCGCCCGGCTCGCCTCCTGCCATGGTCAGGCCCGCCAGGAGCACAACCAGGTCGTCGGCTGATCAGGCCCGGGCCAGTCGCCCTGGCTTGCATACCCAGAGGGAGGCCAGCATCAGCAGGCCGCCGACGGTGAGGCGCAGCAGATCCGTCTCCCGCCCCCACAGCATCAGGTTCACCAGCAGGCCCGCCGGGATCAGGGCGTTGTTCATGATGGCCAGCACGCCGCTGCTGACCAGGGTCGCCCCCTTGTTCCACAGGAAGTAACCCAGGCCGGACGCGCCGACCCCCAACCACAGCAGTATGCCCCACTGCAAGCCGGTGCTGGGGTATTGCGGCTTGCCGAGCAGCCACCAGGCGGGCAGGGCGATCAGCAGGGCCCCCAGATAGAAGCAGCCGAACACGGCATGTTGGGGCGGCTGTTCTTTCTCCCGTGCCAGCAGCACCTTGTAGCCCACCTGCCCCAGGGCGAAGCTGAGGTTGGCCCCCTGTACCACCAGGAATCCCAGGACATAGCTTTCGGTCAGGCCGTCGAAGCGGATGACGGCCGCCCCCAGCACCGCCAGCAGCGCCGCCCACAGATAGATGGGCTTGAAGCGCCGCTCCAGCAGATCGTGGAGCAGGGTGACGTAGAGGGGGGTGAAGATGGTGAACACCAGCACCTCCGGCACCGTCAACAGCAGGAAGGAGTGGTAGTAGAACAGATACATGATGCCGAGCTGGATGGCGCCGAGGGCCATCAGTTTGAGGGCCAGGTCCGGGCGCAGCCAGCGTCGGCGCAGGAAGGGCAGAAACACCAGGCTGGCGAGGACGATGCGGGTCAGCACGGAGAAGTAGGCATCCACCTGACCGGCCAGATAGACCCCGATCAGGCTGAAGGAGAAGGACCAGAGCAGGGTAACCCCTATCAAGTAGTTCATGTGTTTGATTTATCGTCAGTTGTCAATTTGGAGGTGGCTATGATGGCCGAGTTGGAAGGCGCGATCCAGCGTTTATGGGAGCGGTTGCCACAGATCGGATCTTTCGCCTTCGAGGCGAGCAACGGGGCGGGCTCCGCGACCGACTGGTGCGGCTGTGGGGAGGGAGAGGTGCGGGTGACCGATCATCAGGGGGGCTGGCTGTTCGACGAGCAGGGCCGCTACACCACGCCCCATGGCAAGGTGCTGGCCATGCACAACCGCTTCTGGTGGCGGCACAGCGATAGGGGGATCCGCCTCGCCCATCTGCGTTATGGGCAGCCGGTCGAACTGTTCGAGCTGTTGCCGCAAGGGGAGGATCGCTGGCTGACCGCCGAGCCCCACCTCTGTGGCCAGGATCACTACAGCGCCGAGCTGACCCTGAGGGAGGACGGTTTTCTGCTCGCCTGGCAGATCCGGGGGCCGCGCAAGAACGAACGTCTGGGTTATCGCTATCGGGCCCGGTAACGGATCCCGGCCACAAAAAACCGGTGCAGGGCACCGGTTGCGGCAGAGCGGGTTCGTCGATGGGCCCCACCGGCAGGAGAGGACTCTCCTGCCAGACCAGGTGCCCGTCAGGCATGGAAGGCATACCCCAGCATGGCCTGCAGCCTGCCGTCGAACAGCCAGGGCAGCAGCACCATCAGCAGGCCGATCAGGCCCGCCACCCTGTGGCGGTACTGCCAGCTGGCGATCAGCACCAGGCCGCCACACAGGGAGGTCAGGATGCCTGACACAGGTTCTCCCGACGGCTGCGTCTCTGCTGGGCCCACTGGTTCATGGCGACCGAGCCCAGGATCAGGGCCAGCGCCACCCCGGTGGTGGAGTGGATCTGCTCGCCGAGGAAGAGGGCGCCCAGCACCACCCCGAACAGGGGCACCAGATAGTTGCTGAAGGAGGCGAAGGTGGGACCCGCCTTCTGGATCAGCGCCATGTAGAGGAAATAGACCAGGCCGGTACAGAAGATGCCCAGCATGACCACGGCGCCGATGGCGCGCTGGCCCGGCAGGGTGAGCCGGTCGAAGTCGATCAGGAAGGGGGCGGCGATCAGCAGCTGGATGGCCGAGGAGATGAGGATGTTGCGCGCCACCACCACGGGGTGATCCTTGGCGAAGCGCTTGATCATCAGCAGGCCGATGGCGAAGCAGCTGGCACCGAACAGGATCGCCATGGCGCCCAGCAGGCCGGCATTCATGCCGCCGGCCAGCTCGGGCCAGAACAGCACCAACACGCCGACGAAGCCGATGACCACGGAGAGCAGGCCGCTCTTGGTGATCTTCTCCCCCGAGATGAACAGCGGCGCCATCAGTATGGTGACGAAGGGGATACAGCCCATTACCACGGCGGCGATGGCGCTATCCACGTACTGTTGACCCCAGGCCACCATGATGAAGGGGATGGTGGCATCGAGCAGGGCGATCAGCATGTAGGTGCGCCAGGGGGTATGTTCGCTCTTGAGGCGCATGAACAGGCAGAGCAGACCCAGGGTCAGGCTGCCGCACAGGGCTCGTCCGGCGGCCACCAGTATGGGGGGCAGCTCGGCCACGGCCTGATGCATGAAGATGAACTGGGAACCCCACAGCAGGCCGATGGCCAGCAGCAACAGATAACTACGCATGTCTTGTCTCGTTGTCGGTGATGCAATCAATGAGCGCATTCTAGGGAGTCTGCTACTATGTCGAAAATGAATTGTTGGCATTAACCCATGGTGAATATCGATGGAACTCTCCCTCGCCCGCCTCGACCTCAACCTGCTCACCCTGTTCGATGTGCTGATGCAGGAACGCAACGTCACCCGCGCCGCCGAACGGCTGCACCTCTCCCAGTCCACCGTCAGTCATGCCCTGGGGCGCTTGCGTCAGGCACTGGATGATCCCCTGTTCGTCATGAGCCGGCGGGAGATGATGCCGACCGAGCGGGCCAAGGCCCTGGCGGGTCCGGTGCGCCAGGCCCTGGCCATGCTGGAGCAGGGGCTGCGCCAGGCCAAGGGATTCGATCCCGCCAGCGCCCGCCGGGTGTTTCGCATGGCCCTGCCCGGCTCGGTGGAGCACGGCCTAGTGCCGGCCATGGTGGAGCGGCTCCATGAGCTGGCGCCCCATTGCCGCCTGGAGGTGTGCGAGCTGGCGGCCAGCGACTACGAGCGAGAACTGGAGAAGGGGGAGCTGGATCTGGTGGTCGGCTTCGCCGGGGCGGATCATCTCTCCCCCCGGCTGTGGCGCGAAGACTGGTTCAGCAACCCCCTGGTCTGCCTGTCGCCCCTCGGCAGCGCGTTGCCCGATACCCTGGGGCCGGCCGAGTTGATCGGCCGCCCCCATATTCACACCTCCAGCTGGGGCCACAGCCAGGCCATGGTGGATCTCTGGCTGGCCCGCTTCGGGGTGGAGCGGGAGCTGGGGGTGCGGCTGCCGAGCTTCATGGCGGTGCCCCAGCTGATGGCGACCGGCCGCTACCTGGTGGTGGTACCCGAGATGATAGGGCGCCACTTCAGCCAACACTATCCGCTGCGGCTGCACCAGCTCGAGCCTGCCATTCCCATCGTCTACCTGATGGCGGGCCATCCCCTGAGCGCCCACGACGAGGCGATCCGCTGGCTCAAGGGCGAGCTCCATGCCCTGGCCCTGGCGCGCTACGGCCTGACGCCGCTCGGCCCGGCCTGAGCCGGATCAGGGGAAGTAGTTGAGCCCCATGGCGCCCTTCACCTCCGCCAGCACGGCGGCCGTGATGACGCGGGCCTGCTCTGTGCCCTGGCGCAGCAGCCGGAGCAGTTCGCCGCGATCGGCCATGGCCTGCTGCCTGCGGGCCCGCATCGGCGCGATCAGGCTCTGCAGGCAGTCGTTGAGCAGCTGCTTGCAGCGCATGTCGCCGAGGCCGCCGCGCCGGTAGTGGGCCTTCATCTCGGCCACCAGGGCCTTGTCCGGGTGGAAGGTGTCCAGATAGGCGAATACCGTATTGCCCTCCACCTGACCCGGATCGCTCACCCTGAGATGATGGGGGTCGGTGTACATGGCGAACACCGCCTGCCGGATCGCCTCTTCCGACATGCCGAGCTCTATGGTATTGCCGAGGGACTTGGACATCTTGGCCTTGCCGTCGATGCCGGGCAGGCGGCCGGTGTCGCTCAGGATTGGCTGACACTCGGTCAGCACCTCTTTGCCCACCAGGGCATTGAAGCGGCGTACTATCTCGTTGGTCTGCTCCAGCATGGGCAGCTGATCCTCGCCCACCGGCACATGGGTGGCGCGAAAGGCGGTGATGTCGGCGGCCTGGCTGACGGGATAGACCAGAAAACCGGCCGGCAGGCTGCGCTCGAACCCCTTTTGCTGGATCTCCGCCTTGACCGTGGGGTTGCGCTCCAGCCGGGCGACGCTGACCAGATTGAGGTAATAGGTGGTGAGCTCAGGGAGGGCGGGCAGGGCGCTTTGCAGGCAGAAGGTGGTCTTGGCCGGGTCCAGGCCTGCGGCCAGATAGTCGGCCATCACCTCCAGCACGTTGCCGCTCACCTTGGCCGGATCCTGGCCGTTGTCGGTCAGCGCCTGCAGATCGGCGATCATCACGAACTGACGGTAATGGTGCTGGGCGGCCACGCGCTGGCGCAGGGAGCCGACGTAGTGGCCTATGTGCAGTTTGCCGGTGGGGCGGTCGCCGGTCAGTATGATGGGGTCTTGCATGTCACTCTCTCCAGTCGGGGTGAGCCGGGAGGCGACAAAGGGATAGAAACAATGACCGCCTCTCGGCGGTCACGGTGTTTTCTTTGGGAAAAATAGAATAGAAACGCGGTGCCGCCTGTTTAGGAGCGGCACCACCAGTGCTTGTGGTTGAATGCGGTCATGTTCATGGCATATCAAGCTACGCCTGTTTGCTCACTTCTGCAAGGGCACCACCAGCAGGTCGCAGGGCACGGTATTCATCAGCTGACGGGCGCTGGAGGTAAGCAGGCTCCAGAAGCTCTGGCGA
This sequence comes from Aeromonas crassostreae, assembly GCF_054052445.1. Taxonomy (NCBI): domain Bacteria; kingdom Pseudomonadati; phylum Pseudomonadota; class Gammaproteobacteria; order Aeromonadales; family Aeromonadaceae; genus Aeromonas; species Aeromonas crassostreae. The sequence goes on from NZ_JBSTYM010000012.1 coordinate 111,394, forward strand.
TGGCCGCACACCAGCAGGTCGATATCGTAATCGCGCACCGCCTGGTTGACCCGCTCGCTGAGATCGCCGCAGATCACCAGCTTCTTCTCGATGGGGTACTCCACCGGCGCCAGGAACGTCTCCAGCTTCTCTTTCGCCTCGGCGATGACCTGATCCTGCACGTTGTCGATGTCGATATCGATCATCTCGGTGTAGAGATCCTTGAGGTCGACGTCCACATGGATCACCGACAGCTTGGCGCCGTTGGAGATGGCCCTGTCCACCGCCTTCTCTATCACCTTGCGGTTGTCTTCCGACAGGTCGATCGCGACCAGCACATGTTGGTAATGGGTTCCGCTCATGGGATTCTCCTCACAGGTGTTCCCTTCACTATACCAATCTCTGTTGCAACTAAAATGTCAGTCTCGTCACAGCCTGGCGCGGCGATGGCATCCTGGCGTGCCAGCGGTGTGAGCCGGCACCCCTTGTGGACAGGATGTGGCGATAAAACGAGCAGAAACATGACGGGGGTCACTGTGCTCGCCTTGCCCGCCATCCGTGCTCGGCATAGGATGTGGCCGTGTCTCGCAACGAGCACCATAACAAGAAGCATCTGAATACCGCTTTGGGAGCCGATGGCTCCCTTTTGTTTTTCTGCCCCGTTTTCTCTGCCCAACCCCTCGCCACATCAAGGCCATCTTCGCCCCGGCTGGCTATGATCAAGCCTGTATCCGCAGGAGAAGTACCATGATCATCCACCCCCAGATCCAGGGCTGTGTCGCCCGCAATTGCCACCCCATCGGCTGTCGCGCCGCCGTGGAGCAACAGATAGCCGAGATCCGTGCCGCCGGCCCTTTCAGCGGGCCCAGGCGGGTGTTGATCCTGGGGGCCTCCTCCGGTTTTGGGCTGGCGTCGCGCATCGCCCTCACCTTCGGCGCCGGGGCGGACACCCTGGGCGTGTCGTTTGAGCGGGGTCCGTCCGATCAGGGCATCGGCAGCGCGGGTTGGTACAACAACATCTGGTTCAAGCAGGCCGCCGAGCGGGAGGGCTACCAGGCCATCAACCTGATCGGGGACGCCTTCTCCGATGCCATGCGCCAGCAGGCCATCGCCACCATACGCCAGCTGTGGGGAGAGGTGGACCTGGTCATCTACTCATTGGCCAGTGGTCAGCGGGTGCTGGCGGACGGGCGCCGGGTGCGCTCCGTGCTCAAGGCCACGGGGCAGCCTTTCACCGGCTGGGGGCTCAGCCTGGAGCACAATGCCCTGGTGGAGCAGACCCTGCCGCTGGCCAGCCCGGAGGAGATCCGCGATACCGTCACCGTGATGGGGGGCGAGGACTGGCAGCAATGGATGCAGGCCCTGCTGGCCGCTGACTGCCTGGCCCCCGGGGTGCAGACGGTGGCCTACTCCTACATCGGCCCCGCCTCCACCTATCCCCTCTATCGAGACGGCACCATAGGCTACGCCAAGGAGCACCTGCACGGCACCGCCGAGGCGATCAACCTGCAGCTTGCACAGCTAAATGGGCACGCCTGGGTCAGCGTCTGCAAGGCGCTGGTGACCAAGGCGAGCGCCTATATTCCCGTGCTGCCCGTCTATCTGGGTCTGCTGATGGGGGTGATGAAGGAGCACGGGGTGCACGAGGGCTGCATCGAACAGATGCGCCGCCTGTTTGCCGACAAGATGTATGGGGCCGGGGGGGTGATCGCCGATGGCAACCGGCTGATCCGCATGGATGACCACGAACTGGATCCGGCCATTCAGGCCGCCGTCTCGGCGCTCTGGCCCAAGGTCACGCCCGAGAACTTCACCAGCATGGGGGACTTCGCCGGGCTGCGGCGGGACTTCATGCAGCTCAACGGCTTCGAACTGCCCGGGGTGGATTATGAGGCACCGGTCAACATAGCCGCTCTCGGCGAGCTGGAGCCCTAGGCCGAGCTGCGGATGGCCGTGATAGACGGAGTGGCGGCCAGCACCCTCATCGCCGCCCTAGGCGAGCTGGAGCCTTAAGCCAGGCTGCGGATGGCCAGGATGCGGGGGGCGGCGGCCAGCACCGTCTGGTTGCGCCCCTGGCGCTTGGCCTGATACATGGCCATGTCGGCCCTGTGAATGAGGGGGATCAGCGCCTCGGCCTCACTCTCCCGGCTGGCGATCCCCAGGCTGATGGTCATGGCCGCCTGGCCCGCTTGCTGCTCCGTGGCCACCCGCTTGCGCAGCGCTTCCGCCAGGTGCCAGCAGTCCCTGGCTGGCAGGGGGATGGCCACCAGAAATTCCTCGCCGCCCCAGCGACCGATCAACTCCCTGTCCGGCGCCCATTCCCCGAGCAGCGACCCCAGGCGGGCGATGGCGGCATCCCCGGCGCTGTGGCCATGCTGGTCGTTGATCTGCTTGAAGTGATCGATGTCGATGATGATGAGGGAGAGGGGCCCGGGCCGCGACCAGATGCGCTGGATCCGCTCCAGCAGGGCGTGGCGGTTGGCGAGCCCGGTGAGCTGGTCGAAGGTGGCCAGCCGATAGAGGCGCCGTGAGCTGCGGTGCAGCCGGTAGGTGGTGATGCCGAGCAGCAGCAGGGCGCTGAGCAGCAGCATCACCAGGATCAGCTGATAGTTGCGGGCATTCTGCTGGTGGGCAAGCTGCTGGCGGCGCCGTTCGTTTTCCAGCACCAGTCTATGGTTGTCGCCCTCGCTGCGGGCCAGATCCATCTGCGCCTGGAAGGCGGCCGTGTGTTCACTCAGGGTGCGATTGAAGCGGCGGCGATAGTCGACCTGGTGTGCCTGCAGCGCCCGATAGGCGGCGGGGTAGTTTCCCTGCCTGGCCAGCAGATCGGCCCGCAGTCGCTGACCGGCGAGATCCAGTGCCTGGGCGTGGCCCAGCAGTGCCAGGGCCTGATCCTGCTCGCCCTGGCCTGTCAGCGCCTGGGCCCGGGTGGTGATCAGGTGTCGGGGGGGCGGGTAGCCGAGCTGCCGATAGAGGGCCTCGGCCTGATCCAGACTGCGCTGCGCCGCCGAGCCATTGCCCTCGGCATTGAGGGCCTGGGCGAGATAGCCCAGCAGGGTGGCGCGCCGTCCCGGGGAGAGGGCCGGGCTGGCCAGCTGGCCGTCGAGCAGCTGCCGCGCCTGGGCCGGGCGGGCCATGTCGATATAGAGTCGCGCCATGCCCGTCTTGATGAGCTCCTGGCTGCTGGGCTCATCCAGCCGAAGGCTGCGCTGCAGGGCGTCCAGATAGTGCTCCTCGGCCTGCTGGTGCAGCCCTATGTCGGCGTAGAGATCGCCGAGGGTGATGAGCAGCTGCACGCATTGCAGCTGGGCCAGTTTGCTCTGTTGGTTGAGCTGGCGCTGGAGCAGAAAGGCGCTTCTGAGCTCGGCGACCGCCGGTTGCAACTGGTCGGTGCGATAGTGCGCCAGGCCGTTCAGGGTATGCCACTGGGCGAGCTGAGCCTGATTGCCTTGCAGGGCGGGCTTGAGTCGGGCGAGCAGGGTGAGGGCCTGATCCGGGGCCGAGGTGTCCAGGGCGAGGGCCACCTGCTGCAGCTGAAAATCCCGCAGCCGGGTCGACTCCTGATGGGCGGCGGCCAGGGTTCTGGCTCTGGCGTTGTCGAGCTGGGCGCTGCGGTAATCCCCCAGGGCGGCCTTGGCCAGGGAGCGGGCATGGAACAGTTCCATGTCCTGGCCGGAGACGGCATTGAGCTGCATGAGATAGCTGGCCGGATCGCGCATCGCGCGCCACTCGGCATCCTGCAACAGGGGAGCACTGGCTTGGGCCTGGGCCAACCAGCACAGGAGCAGCAGAAGATAGCGGTGCATCAGAGGGGGTCCCGGATCATGGGCGCCATCATAAGGGTTACGCATGAGTACGGCATGCGTCATCGTCTCGCCATACCCATATGGGGGGGCTGTTGGGCTGTGGATTGAAACAGCAGCAAATCCTGTGGCAAGAGGTTGATCCGGGAAGGCTTCGTCGCGACAATCGACGTCAAATCACAGTGGAGAATCAACATGTTGGCCCAAGCCATGATCGAGAAGCTGAACGAACAGATAAATCTGGAGTTCTATTCCTCCAACCTCTATCTGCAGATGAGCGCCTGGTGCGAGGACAAGGGCTTCGAGGGGGCCGCCACCTTCCTGCGCAAGCATGCGGTGGAGGAGCGCCAGCACATGGAACGCCTGTTCACCTATGTGAGCGAGACCGGCGCCATGCCGATCCTGGGTGCCATCAGCGCCCCTCCCCACGAGTTCACCACCCTGGGGGACGTCTTTCGCACCACGTTGGAGCACGAGCACCACATCACCCAGTGCATCAACGGCCTGGCCCACGTCGCCTTCACCACCCAGGACTATTCCACCTTCAACTTCCTGCAGTGGTACGTGGCCGAGCAGCATGAGGAAGAGAAGCTGTTCAAGAGCATAGTGGACCGCCTCAACCTGGTGGGTGAGGACGGCAAGGGCCTCTACTTCATCGACAAGGAGCTGGCCGAGCTGGCCAAGGCGGCCCCCGCCAGCGTCATGGATGGCAGCGCCTGATAGTCATGGACACTTAGTGTTCAACCAGTACAATACGGCCCCCTTGTGGGCCGTTTTCTGTTGCTGCCGCCATGAAACCCTGATGTGGTTTAGGTTGCGGCCATGACGGCCCCTCGCAGCAGGGGCCGTTTTTCTTTTGATGGGTGCGTGATGATGAAGCAGGTGGATGTGGTTGTGATCGGGGCCGGGGCGGCTGGCTTGATGTGTGCGGCCCAGGCCGGTTATCGGGGGCGATCCGTGCTGCTGCTGGACAACGCCAAGAAACCGGGTCGCAAGATCCTCATCAGTGGCGGCGGTCGCTGCAACTTCACCAACCATCAGGCCGGCCCCCACGCCTTCCTCTCGGGCAATCCCCACTTCTGCAAGTCGGCCCTGGCGCGCTACACCCAGCAGGACTTCATCGATCTGGTGGACAGGCATGGGGTCAATTATCACGAGAAGACCCTGGGTCAGCTGTTCTGTGACGAGAGCGCCAAGGATATCGTCGAGGTGCTGCTCACCGAGTGCGACTGGGCCGGGGTGACCCTGCAGTGCCAGACCGAGATCCTCTCCGTCAGCAAGACGGATGACGGCTTTGCCCTCGACACCAGCAAGGGGGCGATAAGCTGCCACTCCCTGGTGGTGGCCACCGGCGGCCTCTCCATGCCCAAGCTCGGTGCCACTCCCTACGGCTTCAGGCTGGCGGAGCAGTTCGGCCTCAATGTGCTGCCCACTCGTGCCGGGCTGGTGCCCTTCACCCTGCATCAGGAACAGAAAGAGGCCTTCGCCGATCTCGCCGGGGTCAGCCTGCCGGTGGCGGTGACCGCCGAGGATGGTACCCGCTTCAAGGAGGCCATGCTGTTCACCCACCGCGGCCTCTCGGGCCCCGCCATACTGCAGATCTCCTCCTTCTGGCTGGCGGGGGAGAAGATCCACATCAACCTGCTGCCGGAGCTGGATATCCCGGCGGCCCTCAAGGTCTGGGCGCTGGCCCACCCGGCTCAGGAACTGAAGACGGTGCTGGGGCGCGAGCTGCCCAAGCGCTTCGTCGACAAGCTGGTGGAGCTGGGGCAGCTCAACAGCAAACCGATGCGCCAGTACAACGAGCGGGAACTGGAGGCGGTGGCCATCCTGCTGGGGGACTGGCAGATACTGCCGAACGGCACCGAAGGCTATCGCACCGCCGAGGTGACCCTGGGGGGGGTGGATACCAACGAGCTCTCCTCCAAGACCATGGCGGCGCGCAAGGTGCCTGGTCTTTACTTCGTCGGCGAGGTGGTGGACGTGACCGGCTGGCTCGGCGGCTACAACTTCCAGTGGGCCTGGTCGTCCGGCTGGGTGGCGGGGCAATACTGCTGATCGGATCTTGTGCTCGGCGCGCGGCGGCTTAGTATAGAGTCTTGCCGCTACGTTATCCGGCTCATCATCCGCCATGGAGGGAACATGTTCGAAAGCCTGGGAGTCATCAATGTCTGGACCTGCCTGATCGGGCTGTTTTCCAATGCCAGGGGGGCGCGCCATGTTTGAGAGCCTGGGAGTCATCAACGTCTGGACCTATCTGGTAGGGCTCTTCTTCATCATCATAGCGCCGGGACCCAACTCCATTTATGTGCTGCGCACCGCCGCCGTGCGGGGCATAGGGCCGGGTTATCGGGCCGCCCTCGGGGTCTTTGTCGGCGATGCCATCCTCATCTTCTGCGCCTATCTGGGGATCGCCTCTCTCATCCGCACCACCCCCTTGCTGTTTACCCTGGTGCGCTACCTCGGCGCCATCTACCTGCTCTACCTGGGGGTGAAGATACTCCACGCCAACTTCATCGCCAGGGGCGAAGGGCAGGAATCGACGGTAGAGCTGGGGGAGCGCTATTTCTCCAAGGCCCTCACCTTGAGCCTGACCAACCCCAAGGCGATCCTCTTCTACGTCTCCTTCTTCGTGCAGTTCATCGACTTCAGCTATGCCCACACCTGGATCTCCTACCTGGTGCTGGCCGGCATGCTGGAAGCCATGAGCTTCGTCTATCTCACCCTGCTGATCTTCGGCGGCACCCTGATGGCGCGCTTCTTTGCGCGCAAGGTGCGCCTGGCCAAGCTGGGTAACGGGCTGATCGGGCTGTTCTTCATGGGCTTTGCCGCCCGGTTGGCGACCCTGTCCTCCTGAGCCGCTCTGGGGATCCCGGCCATGGCAGTGGCAGGCCGGGACCCATTGTCCGTCCCCTCGTTGCCATCACCGTTAAAGTGGTTGACGGACAATTTCCTGCCAATATCCCCAGAATGTAATGATGCATTAAAAGCATACCCGCAAGGGGGAATATTTCGATATTGGAATAATATTCCACATCATGAGCGGCAAGGGTGTTTATGGTGAATGATGATTAAATGTAGACACACTTGAGTGCCTCCAGTTGTGTTATTTCATTTAGCCACCAGAGCACGAATTTTTCTTTTTTATCGCAATTCCAGCCTATATAGGCCGTTTCACAAATTCCGCGGCCATCAATGGCGTGGCTGATTAATTTTCCCTCGGCGACGAATGGTGCCGCCAAATGGGCGGGGAGATAACCACAACCAATGCCGGCGAGCAATAAATCTAATTTTGCGGCAAAGCTATCGACTTTTATTATCGCCTGCCCCTGATGTATGAGCAGGTCTGATTTTACATCCTGTCTGGCATTACCGACCGTAATGGCCCTATGCCCTTTAATTGTCTGTGGTGAAAGGGGAGGGGAGACCCGTGCCAGGGGGTGGGTCGGGGCATGAACAAAAATATGCTCCAGATGGCCAAGTGGCTGATAGGCAAGGTGAGTCACAGTGGGGGGTTTGCTGAGGGCCCCCAGCACGATATCAAACCGGCTCTCTATCAGGCCTGTCCAGACGCCGTCCAATATCTCATGGGCAAATGTCAAATTCACATGGGGAAATTCTTCATAGAATCTTGCCAGCAGTGGCGGCAGGAGATGAAACGGAAAAGCAATGTCAATTCCTATGGTCAGTGATGCGTCAAAATTCTTCAGATAGGCAATCTGTTGCTCTATTTTTCGGGCGGCATCTAATACTTCCCTTCCTTTCTCAAGGACAATGCGACCATTCTCCGTGAAGGTCATCTTGTGACCAGAACGGTCAAGCAGGACCAGAGAAAGATCGTTTTCCAGCTTCTGTACCGTGTAACTCAATGCCGAGGGCGTTTTGAACAGTTTTTCTGCTGCCGCAGTCAAACTGCCATATTCTTCAATGGCTTCCAGCACCATCAATGCATCCAGACTCAACTTCATTCACGTTAACCCCAGCCGGTGTTCAGAGTGACTTGTCATATTTTATTGATGAAGATGTGAAAATATTTCCAATATCAATAAAAAATCTTATCCCATACTGTCTATCTCGTTCATAAACTGCAAGGAAAGGTAAGCGTATGTCTATCCGTGAACTCATTGATGCCAACAATTCGACCCTTATTTTCATCGATCACCAGCCACAGATGGCCTTTGGCGTCACCAACATCGACCGCCAGCAGCTGAAAAACAACACGGTCGCCCTGGCCAAGGCAGGCAAGATCTTCAAGGTGCCGACCATCTACACCTCGGTCGAGACAGAGAGCTTCAGTGGCTACATCTGGCCGGAACTGCTGGCCGTTCACCCCGAGAGCAAGCCCATCGAGCGCAGTTCCATGAACTCTTGGGAAGATGAGGCCTTCGTCGCCGCCGTCAAGGCTACCGGTCGCAAGAAATTGATCATCTCCGCCCTGTGGACCGAGGTCTGCCTCACCTTCCCGGCCCTGATGGCGCTGGAGGCGGGCTACGAAGTCTATGTGGTGACCGACACCTCCGGCGGCACCAGCGTGGATGCCCACGAGCGCGCCATCGATCGCATGGTGCAGGCCGGTGCCGTGCCGGTGACCTGGCAGCAGGTGCTGCTCGAGTACCAACGTGACTGGTCCCGCAAGGAGACCTATGACGCCGTCATGGATCTGGTGCGCGAGCACAGCGGCGCCTACGGCATGGGCGTCGACTATGCCTATACCATGGTGCACAAGGCACCCCAGCGCGACGTCAAGTAAGCGCTGTCTGGCGGCACCCATGGGTGCCGCCAGAGCGTGAGGAGAGTCCATGGAAAACGCCGCCACCCTGGTGATCCGTCACCGCATTGCCCAGGCCGACCGACCCCGTTATGAGGCCTGGCTCAACCGCATCGTTCCTACTGCCGCCGAATTTGAAGGGCATCAGGGGGTCAATGTGATACGGCCAGCAGACGGGGAGGAAATCTATACCATCTCCCTCCACTTCATCGATCTCGACCACCTCTATGGTTGGAGCCAATCTCCCCGGCGCCAGGCGCTGGTGGACGAGATCCGCCCCCTGCTCGCCGACGATGATCAACTCGAGGTGCGTCCAGGCAGTCAATTCTGGTTTACCCCTGCCATCGTGGGAACATCACAGCCACCGGCCTGGAAACAGTTTATCGTCACCCTGGCGGTCATCTTTCCCAGCACCAACCTGGTGCCCTGGCTATGGCATCAACTGCTGCCCTCTTTGGATGGCACCTTGCTCGGCCATTTTCTGGCGGATGCCACCGTGGTTGCCCTGGTGGTCTACCTCTGGATGCCACTGATCACCCGCGCCCTCGCCGGCTGGTTGGCGCCTGCCGACCGACACTGAGAGAATCAATCATGTCTAATCACGCAAGCCTGATCCTGATGAATGGTGATCTGCATACAGTGGATCCCGCCAACCCCCTGGCCACCGCCGTCGCCATCCGCGATGACAAGTTTGTCGCCGTTGGCAGTGATGCCGAGGTGATGACCCACGCCGGCCCCGAGACCCGTGTTGTCGATCTCAAGGGACACACCGTCATCCCCGGCCTCAATGACTCCCACCTGCACCTGATCCGTGGCGGGCTGAACTACAACCTCGAACTGCGCTGGGAAGGGGTGCCTTCTGTGGCCGAGGCGCTGCGCATGCTCAAAGTTCAGGCCGAACACACTCCGCACCCCCAATGGGTTCGTGTGGTCGGTGGCTGGTCTGAGTTCCAGTTTGCCGAACGTCGCATGCCGACGCTCGACGAGCTCAACCAAGCCGCACCTGACACCCCGGTGTTCGTGCTGCACCTCTATGATCGTGCTCTGCTCAACCGCGCCGCGCTGCGCGCCGTGGGTTACACCCGCGACACCCCGAATCCGCCGGGTGGGGAGATCCAGCGTGATGAAAGGGGCAACCCGACCGGCATGCTGATTGCCCGTCCCAACGCCATGATCCTCTACGCCACCCTGGCCAAGGGCCCCAAGCTCCCCTACGAGGCACAGGTCAACTCGACCCGCCGCTTCATGCGTGAACTCAACCGGCTTGGCGTCACCAGCGCCATCGACGCCGGCGGCGGCTTCCAGAACTACCCCGAGGATTACCAGATCATCGAGGAGCTGGAAAAAGAGGATCAACTCAGCATCCGCATCGCCTACAACCTCTTCACCCAGCGTCCCAAGCAGGAGCTGGAAGACTTCCAGCGTTGGACCGACATGCTGGAGCCGGGCAGCGGCAGTGACTTCTACCGCCACAACGGGGCCGGCGAGATGCTGGTCTTCTCCGCCGCCGACTTCGAGGACTTCCTCGAGCCGCGCCCGGATCTCCCCCCCGGCATGGAAGACGAGCTGGAGCGGGTGGTGCGCCATCTGGTCGAGCATCGCTGGCCGTTCCGCCTGCATGCCACCTATGACGAGTCCATCTCGCGCATGCTCGACGTGTTTGAGAAGGTCAACCGCGACATCCCCTTCAACGGGCTGCACTGGATGTTCGACCACGCCGAGACCATCAGCGAACGCAACATCGAGCGGGTCAAGGCGCTCGGTGGCGGCCTCGCCATCCAGCACCGCATGGCCTTCCAGGGCGAGTACTTCGCCGAGCGCTACGGCCAGGAGGCGCTCTCGCACACGCCCCCCGTCGCCCGCATGCTGGAAGCCGGCGTGCCGGTCGGCCTCGGTACCGACGCCACCCGTGTTGCCAGCTACAACCCCTGGACCGCGCTCTACTGGCTGGTCTCCGGCCGTACCGTCGGTGGTCTGCAAATGTATGACGAGCGCAACCGCCTGCCGCGCGAGACCGCCCTCTCCCTGTGGACCAACGGCAGTGCCTGGTTCTCCAGCGAGCAGGGCAAGAAGGGGATGATCAAGGTCGGTCAGCTCGCCGATCTGGCGGTGCTCTCCGAAGACTTCTTCCAGGTACCGGAAGAGTCCATCAAGGGGATCGAGTCCGTGCTGACCCTGGTCGGCGGCAAGATTGTGTTCGCCCAGGGCACCTTCGGCCCGCTGGCCCCGCCCGAGCTGCCGATCCTGCCCGACTGGTCGCCGACCAAGTTGGTGCCCGGCCACTACCGCCCGGCCTCAGCGCAACAGGCTCTGGTCGGCACTCAACCCCAGGCCCACCAGTGCTGCGGCCCCTGTGGCGTGCACCAACACCAGCATGAGAAGGCCCGCAACGCCTTCATGCCGGTCTCCGATGACCGCGCCTTCTGGGGTGCTCTCGGCTGCTCCTGCTTCGCCTTCTAACCCTCACCCGGGCGCCGCACTGGCGGCGCCCTCTTAACCGGAGCATTACATGACTCAATTCATCAAGCGCCCGGCCGACCAGCTTCACTATTTGCCGGCCAGTGAATATCACCCTGCCAACACCTACTTCCACTTCTCGTTTGCCAACTACCATGACCCGGAAAACATCCACTACGGTGCGCTGCGGGTGGTCAACGACGATGACGTACAGCCACACAGCGGCTTCGACCAGCACCCGCACCGTGACATGGAGATCGTCAGCTACCTGCTGCACGGCAAGCTGACCCATTGGGACAGCGTCACCGACGAAGAAGAGGTACTTGAGCGTGGCCATATCCAGGCCATCACCGCCGGCACCGGCTTGACCCACTCCGAGCTCAACAAGCACGATGAGTGGACCCGTTTCATGCAGATCTGGATCCTGCCGCCGGCCCAGGGGCTGGCGATCCGCTACGGCAGCGCCAAGCCTGCCGCCAGCGAGCGGGAGAACCGTCTGCTGCACCTGGTCAGCCCGCTGCACGGCGGCCTGGATACCCCGCTGCACCTCAACCAGGACGTCAACTTCCATGTCACCGAACTGACCCGCAACGATGCCGAGGTGGTGTTCGAGCTGGCCGAGGGGCGTCAGGCCTATGTCAGTTGCATGGAGGGAGGCGTGGCGCTGGAAGGGATGACCTCCCTGGCCGAACGCGACTCGCTGGAGGTGACCGGCCCGGCCACCCTGCGCATGAAGGCCCCCAGTGGTCATGGCCACGTCATCATCATCGAGATGCAACGCATGGATGAACGCTACCGTGGCTAACCAGACCGTCTCCCCCTGGGCGCCGTTTCGGCAGCGCGCCTTTCTGGTGCTCTGGCTGGCGACCCTGTTTTCCAATGTCGGCACCTGGATGCACGACGTGGGTGCCGGCTGGTTGATGACCTGCCTGGACCCCAATCCGGGTATGATCGCCGCCGTGCAGGCCATGACCACCCTGCCGGTGTTCCTGCTGGCACTGCCGGCCGGCGCCATGGCCGACATCCTCGACCGACGCCGCCTGCTGCTGGTGGTGAACGCCATGATGCTGCTGGCGGCAGCCTTCCTGGCCTTCCAGGTGCAGGGGGGCGGGATCAGCAGCCATGGCCTGCTGCTCATCACCTTCCTGCTCGGTTGCGGCGCCGCCTTCCTGGCGCCGGCCTGGCAAGCGATCGTGCCAAGCCTGCTGGAGCGTAAAGAGCTGCAAGCCGGTATTGCCCTCAACAGCATGGGGATCAACATCAGCCGTGCCATCGGCCCGGCGCTGGCCGGCCTGCTGATCGCCCAGATCGGCATGGCGATGCCCTTCCTGCTCAATGCGGTCAGCTTCCTGGCCATCCTGGCCGCCCTTTGGTGGTGGCGGGGTGAAAGTGGTACGAGCAATCGACTACCGGCCGAACGGGTGTTGCCCGCCATGGTGGCGGGGCTGCGCTATGCCCGCCGCAGCCCGGCACTGATCGGCGTGCTGCTGCGTTCCGCCGCCTTCTTCCTGTTCGCCAGCGCCTACTGGGCCATGCTGCCACTGGTCGCACGTCTGCAACTCAACGGGGATGCCACCCTCTATGGCGCCCTGACCGCCAGCGTCGGTATCGGCGCCGTGCTCGGTGCCCTGTTGCTGCCACGCCTGCGCCGCCGCCTCTCGGGCCACTACATAGTGATGCTGGGCTCCGTCGGTACCGCCTTGGTGCTGCTGGTATTGGCGACCTCCAAGTCTGCGCCACTGGCCCTGCTGGCTGGACTGCTGGCGGGCGCCAGCTGGATTGCCACTTTGTCGAGCCTGATGATCGCCGCCCAGGGGGCACTGCCTGACTGGGTGCGCGCCCGCGGTCTCTCGCTCTACCTGACCGTCTTCTCCGGTGCCATGGCGCTGGGCTCCCTCAGTTGGGGTCAGGTAGCCAGCCATTTTGGCGTGACCACCGCCCTGCTGGCGGCGGCCGTCGGCATGCTGCTGCTGATCCCCTTCACCACCCGGGTGCGGCTGGATGCGGGCGAGCGGTCATTGCAGCCAAGCCGCCACTGGCCCGAGCCGGCAGAGGTGGATCCGGCTCACCAGCAGGATGGCCCCGTGATGATCCAGGTGCGCTATCAAGTCATGAGCGATCAGGAGGAGGCCTTCCGGAAATTGCTGCACCAGCTCGGCGAAACCCGTCGCCGTGATGGGGGCCGTGAGTGGCATCTGTTCCGCGATCAGGAGAGTCGGGATTTCATCGAAACCTTCGTGCTCCCCTCCTGGCTCGATCACCTGCGCCAGCATGAGCGGGTCACCGACGAAGAGGCACAGTTGCAGGCGCAGATCCGCGCCCTGTGCCACGAGGTCCGGGTCGATCACTATCACGCGGCTGGCTAAACGGCCACTATGGCCCGACCGAGATGGTTGACTATCAGGGGGGTGGCCGCCCCCTTGCCGTCAACTATCAACTCAGGTATTGAGTCGCCTGATGCCAGGCCCCGTTCCCCCGAGCGGGGCCTGTTCATTTCTGCAGGGCGGGAACTGGCTTCCCCTTGATCCCGGTCAGCGGCATCCCGCCTCCCCATCCCTATAGTAAGCAGCCTGCCCTGGCGGCTCCCGAGGTATTCATGCTCGAAAATCAGATGATGTTGTTGGCGGTGTTCGAGCGGGCGGCGCTGATGTTGATGACGCTCTTCCTCCTCACCCGCACCCGGCCCTTCCAGCGCCTGTTCCAGAAGCGGGATCACACCCCGGCGGAGCTGGTGCTGGTGGCGGCCATCTTCGGCCTGTTTGCGGTGTTCAGCACCTACACCGGCATTCCGGTGGAGGGGGCGCTGATCAACGTGCGGATCATCGCCATCATCTCCGGCGGCATCCTGTTTGGCCCCTGGGTCGGCATCCCGGCCGGGGTCATCTCGGGGCTGCACCGCTATCTCATCGACATGGATGGCCACACCTCGATCCCCTGCCTGATTGCCAGCATCATCGCCGGTCTGCTGGCGACCTGGCTGCACCTGCGCTGCCGCAAGTCGCGACTCTGGCTTTACGGCATATTGGCGGGCATGGCCTGCGAGGGGCTGACCATGCTGCTTATCTGGCAACTGACAGAGCCCCACGCGGTAGGAGTGGAAATTGTCAGTCATATTGCTTATCCCATGATCGCGGGCACCCTCTGCATCGGCCTCATCATCAGGCTGGTGCAGGATCTGGACGACGAGAAGGAGCTGATTGCCGCCAAGCAGGCCAAGCTGGCGCTGGATATCGCCAACAAGACGCTGCCGTTTTTCCAGAAGGTCGATCGCCACTCCCTGAACCAGGTGTGTGACGTGATCAGGCGCGAGATCCATGCCGATGCGGTGGCCATCACAGATACCCGGGACGTGCTGGCCTACGTGGGGGTGGGCAAGGATTATTACGAGCTGGACGAACACCACGCCATCAGCGACATGACCCACAGGGCGGTGCTGCTGGACCAGATCATCATCAACAACGATCTGCGCCAGTATCACCTGGCCGATTTTCACTCGGTCATCATTATTCCACTGCGGGAGAACGGCGCCGTCAGCGGCACCCTCAAGATCTACTACCGCCGCACCCACAGCATCACCAGCTCCCTGCGAGAGATGGCGGTGGGCCTCTCCCAGCTCATCTCCACCCAGATGGAGGTATCGCGCATCGAGCAGTTGAAAGAGATGACTCGCAAGGCGGAGTTCACCGCGTTGCAGAGCAAGATCAACCCCCACTTCCTGTTCAATGCCCTCAACGCCATCTCGTCGCTGATCCGCATCCGGCCCCAGCAGGCACGCCAGCTCATCGCGAACCTGGCTGACTACCTGCGTTACAACCTCAACAAGGGGGATACCCTCATCGACATCCAGGAGGAGCTGCAGCAGGTGCGCGACTACGTGGCCATCGAGCAGGCCCGCTTTGGCGACAAGCTGGAGGTGGTGTTCGAGGTGGACGACGTGCACATCCAGGTGCCGAGCCTGCTGTTGCAGCCCCTGGTGGAGAACGCCATCCTGCACGGCATCCAGCCCCGCAGCGCACCGGGCCGGGTCAGTATCGAGGTGAAGCAGCTGGCGGGCGGCATCCGGGTATCGGTGCGCGACACGGGTTACGGCATCAGCCAGGCGGTGATCGACGGGGTGGCCGCCGGCCGGGTGGAGAGCCGCAGCATAGGCCTGATGAACGTGCATCAGCGGGTCAAGCTGCTCTATGGCGACGGCCTGCACCTCAAGCGGCTGGAGCCGGGGACCGAAGTTTGTTTCTATCTGCCGGACCAGGAGGCGATGCCATGCTGACTGCCATCAATATTGAGAAGAACGCCATGACGCGAGAGGGGCAGCCATGCTGAAAGCCATTACTGTCGAAGATGAATGTTTGATGCGGGAGAAGCTGGCCTCTCCTGCGTTCCCTCAGGGGGCAATGTCATGCTGAAAGCCATCATAGTGGAAGACGAATACCTGGCTCGCGAGGAGCTGGTCTATCTGGTGAACCAGCACAGCCAGATAGAGATAGTGGCGAGCTTCGAGGATGGGCTGGAGGCGTTCAAATACCTGCAGGATCACGAGGTGGACGTGGTGTTCCTGGATATCCAGATCCCCTCCATCGACGGTCTGCTGCTGGCCAAGAACCTGCACAAGTCGAGCCATCCGCCCCACATCGTCTTCGTCACCGCCTACAAGGAGTTCGCGGTAGAGGCGTTCGAGCTGGAGGCGTTCGACTATATCCTCAAGCCCTACAACGAGCCGCGCCTCATCAATCTGCTGCAGAAGCTCGAGCATGCGGGCAAGTCGCAGCCAGCCACCACGGGGGAGGCGAGCGGCGAGGGGAGCAGCCCGCACAATCGCACCATCAACCTGGTGAAGGGGGAGCGCATCATCGTCACCCCCTGCGAGCAGATTTACTACGCGGAAGCGGACGAGAAGCTGACTCATGTCTACACCCGCACCGATCGTTACGTGATGACCATGGCCCTCAGCGAGTTCGTCAGCCGGTTGCCTGCCGAGGGGTTCTTCCGTTGCCATCGCTCCTACTGCGTCAACATCAACAAGATCCGCGAGATAGTGCCCTGGTTCAACAGCACCTATCTCATCCGGCTCCATGATCTGCCGTTCGAGGTGCCGGTCAGTCGCAGCAACATCAAGGCATTCCGTCAGCTGATGCGGCTCTGATTGTCATTCATTCCCGCCGATCTGCATTTCATGCCCTAATCGGTCGGCGGGAGCGGCGTCTTGCCTATAGTGGCCCCAGTTTCCTTAAGGCCATCGACCGAGACGCATCATGACCAGAGAGCTGAATCGCACCCGCTACCTCACCCTGTTGGGGACCATCATCACCCAGTTTGCACTGGGATCCGTTTACACCTGGAGCCTGTTCAACGCCCAGCTCTCCGACAAGCTGGACGAGCCGGTGAGCCAGGTGGCTTTCGCCTTCGGCCTGCTCAGCCTCTCCCTGGCGGTGGCTTCCTCCCTGGCGGGCAAGCTGCAGGAGCGGTTCGGGGTGCGCAACGTCACCCTGGGGGCCGGCGTGCTGCTCGGCATCGGCTTCTTCCTCACCGCCCACGCCAGCAATCTGGCCATGCTCTACCTCTGCGCCGGCATACTGGTGGGCTTCGCCGACGGTACCGGCTACCTGATGACCCTCTCCAACTGCGTGAAGTGGTTCCCGGAGCGCAAGGGGCTCATCTCTGCCTGCTCCATCGGCGCCTATGGCCTCGGCAGCCTCGGCTTCAAGTACATCAACCTGCTGCTGCTCTCCAGCAGCGGCCTGGAGGCGACCTTCCAGCTGTGGGGGCTGATCGCCATGTCCATGGTGCTGGTGGGCGGCATGCTGATGAAGGATGCGCCCAGGCAGGCCGCTTCCGTGCAGCAGACCGAGAGCCGCGACTTCACCCTGGCCGAGGCCATGCGCAAGCCCCAGTACTGGATGCTGGCGCTGATGTTCCTCACCGCCTGCATGAGCGGCCTCTATATCATCGGCGTGGCCAAGGACATCGGCGAGAAGATGGTGGGTCTGCCTGCGGTAGTCGCCGCCAACGCCGTCGCCATCATCGCCATGGCCAACCTGGGGGGTCGTCTGGTGCTGGGCATTCTCTCCGACAAGATGTCCCGCATCCGGGTCATCACCATAGCCCAGCTGATCACCCTCGCAGGCATGGTGCTGCTGCTGTTCGTGCCCCTCAACGCCAACCTCTTCTTCGTGGCGGTGGCCTGCGTGGCCTTCAGCTTCGGCGGCACCATCACCGTCTACCCCTCCCTGGTGAGCGACTTCTTCGGCCTCAACAACCTGACCAAGAACTACGGCGTCATCTATCTGGGCTTCGGTCTGGGCAGCATCATAGGCTCTATCGTCGCCTCCCTGTTCGGCGGCTTTATGGCGACTTTCAACCTCATTCTGGTGTTGCTGGTGGTGGCCCTGGTGCTCTCCCTCACCATACGGCTGCCGGCCCCGGTTGCTGTGGCGGCGGATCGGGGCTGATCTGGTCCCCATTGCGGTAAAAAGAAGACCCGGGCCAAGGCCCGGGGCTTTTCGTTGGTACCAGCGACGCTTAGCGCGGAGGCAGGCCCAGCAGTGCGCGCAGCTGGTGCGCGGTGGCCTCGACCGTCGGCCAGTCGGTGCCGGTGACGGTGACGTGGCCCATCTTGCGGCCGGGGCGGGCCTCGCCCTTGCCGTAGAGGTGCAGGTGCACGCCGGGCAGGGCCAGGGCGCCGGCCCAGTCCGGCGTGCCGTCTTGCCACAGATCCCCGAGCAGGTTGAGCAGGATGGCGGGCTGAACCTCAGCCTGGGCCGGCAGCGGCAGATCGCACAGGGCGCGCACCTGCAGCTCGAACTGGCTGCAACCGGCGTTGTCGATGCTGGGGTGGCCGGAGTTGTGGGGGCGGGGCGCCATCTCGTTGACCAGCAGCTTGCCGCCGACCAGGAAGAACTCCACCGTCAGCACGCCCACATAGTCGAGGGCGGCGATGATGTGCTCGGCGATGCGCTGGGCCTCGCGCTCCAGGGCGGGCACATTGGCCGGGGAGCGGGTCTGATCCAGGATGCCGCCGCTGTGCCAGTTCTGCACCAGGGGGAGGGCACTGATGGCACCGCTCGGACTGCGGGCCAGGGTGAGGGCAAACTCCCCCTCCAGCGGCAGGCGCTTCTCCAGCACGCAGGGGACGCCGCTGGCGGTCAGGGCCGCTGGCAATTCGCCCGCATTGTGGATAGTCCACTGCCCCTTGCCATCGTAGCCCTCG
Source organism: Aeromonas crassostreae (assembly GCF_054052445.1). Classification (NCBI taxonomy): domain Bacteria; kingdom Pseudomonadati; phylum Pseudomonadota; class Gammaproteobacteria; order Aeromonadales; family Aeromonadaceae; genus Aeromonas; species Aeromonas crassostreae. The sequence continues at coordinate 129,608 of NZ_JBSTYM010000012.1, forward strand.
CGGGCGGTCTTGAGGATGGCGGGGAAGAGGTCGCTGGGCAGGGCGGGCAGCGGCTCGCCCGGCAGCAGGGTCAGGTTCGGGGCGACCGGCACGCCGGCGCGGGTCAGGAAGGCTTTCTCTTCCCGTCTGTCCTGGCAGACACGCACGGCGCTCGCGGCCGGGCGCACCGGCTTGTGTTGCTCCAGTAGGGCCAGGGAGGCGGCGGGCACGTTTTCGAACTCGCAGGTGATGGCGTCACAGCGGCTGGCCAGCTCGCGCAGGGCCTCGGCGTCGTCATAGGCGGCCACTATCTGATCGTCGGCGGCCGCACCGGCGATGCTGGCGGGATCCGGATCCAGCACGATGACCTGATAGCCGAGGCGATGGGCCGACATCACGAAGTAGCGGCCGAGTTGGCCGCCGCCCAGCATGCCCAGGGTGGCGGGGGGCAGTATCATGCCGGGTCCTCCAGTTGCAGGGCCAGCACCCGATCCCGCTCCTTGGCGCGAAAGCCCTCGAGCTGCTGGTGATAGCGAGGGGCGTCGCCATCCTGGGCAACGGAGAGCAGGGAGACGGCAAACAGACCGGCGTTGGCGGCGCCCGCCTCGCCGATGGCGAAGGTGGCGACCGGCACCCCCTTGGGCATCTGCACGATGGAGAGCAGGGAGTCCATCCCCTTGAGCTGACGGGTGGGGATGGGCACGCCCAGCACCGGAATGGTGGTCTTGGCGGCCAGCATGCCCGGCAGGTGGGCGGCGCCACCGGCCCCGGCGATGATGGCGCGCAGGCCGCGTTCGCGGGCACTGGCGGCATATTCGAACAAGAGATCCGGGGTGCGATGGGCAGAGACGACGCGCGCCTCATAGGGCACGCCGTGCTCCTTGAGGATGCGGGCGGCTGCCTGCATCACGGGCCAGTCAGAGTCGGAGCCCATTACCAGGCCGATCATTGGGGGGGTCGTCATTACGGCTTCCTCGGGGGTGTCAAACGTTTGCCGCATGTTACCAAAAAGCCGTGGGATCTGGCTCAACATTTCTTGTTCCTGACCCCTTCTGATGGTCGGCAACAGGGGTGGCGGCAGCGGGGTGGGGCAACATCTGTGCCACTCGGCACCATCTGTTGGGAAAAAACGATAACAGCAATCCAGATGGCTATACATCCAATCTGGCTCTGCCTATAATCCCCCCGCTTTGGCGCATCATGCTTAAAAGGGAATCCGGTGAGAATCCGGAGCTGGCGCGCAGCGGTAAGGGGGAACGAAGCGACATCAGGGCACTGCCGTCAGGTGGGAAGCCGTCGCCGTAGGCCATCAGCCCCCGAGCCCGAAGACCTGCCAAAGTTCGTATTCCCGCCGAGAGAAACCGGCATAAGGAATAGATACTTACGCGAACTTAAGGATCTGTGATGTCCAAGAAATTATGGGTGGCCGCCCTGTTGCCGACGGCCGCCTTCGCCCAGACCACCATCCCCGTCAACCCCACCATGGTGGTGACCGCCAATCGGGTCGAACAGCCCGCCAGTGCCGTACTCGCGCCCGTCGTGGTGATCGAGCGCGCCGAGATCGAGGCCCGTCAGGTGCAGAGCCTGCCGGATCTGCTCAAGACCCTGCCGGGGGTACAGATCACCACCCTGGGTGGTCGTGGCCATCAGAGCAGCCTCTTCATCCGCGGCACCAACTCCAACCACTCCCTGGTGCTGGTCAATGGCCGTCCCATCGCCGCCATGGTGACCGGTGCCCCGGACCTCAGCCAGATCCCCCTTGGCAATATCGAGCGCATCGAATACATACGCGGCCCGCGCGCGGCCGTGTATGGCTCCGATGCCATAGGTGGCGTCATCAACCTGATCACCCAGACCTCCGCCAAACATGGCAGCGAGACTCACCTGAAGGGTGGGGTGGGCAGCCATGGTTATGGCCAGGGGCAGCTGCGCAGCGTGCAGGCGCTGGGGGCCGGCACGGACGCCAATCTGATGATCGGTTACGAGCGCACCGACGGTTACGACGTGGTGGCCGCGGCCAATCAGCCGGATCGGGATGGCTTCGACAGCCTCAATGGTCAGCTGGGCTTCAACCACGCCTTCAATCAGGCCTGGAGCGCCGACATCAACGCCCAGGGTTATGACAACCAGACCGAGATGGACGATCCCTATCTGGGCTCTGATCAGAGCCGGGTGCAGGCGTTTCAGTATGATGGCGCCGTCAAGTATCAGGCCGAACACTTCAACAGCAGGCTCGAGGCCAGCTATGGCGAGAACAAGCTGAAGAACTGGCTGGAGAGCCAGGGCGAATCTTCTGCCAGCCCCATTCATACCGGGCTGACCCGCTTCTCCTGGCTGAGCAGCTGGAGTGGTGTCGAGGGACTGACCCTGACCGGCGGTGCCGACTGGCAGCAGGAACAGCTGAAGTCGGACTCCCGGGCCAGCGGCCAGGCCTATGATGCCCCGGATCGGGACAACAAGGGGTTGTTTGCCGTCGGCAGCTATCGCTGGCAGGCCCTGCTGATGGAGCTGTCCGGTCGCACCGATGACAACGAACAGTACGGGCGTCACAACACCTGGTCTGCGGCCACCGGCCTGGACATAGATGACAGCCACAATGTGCGACTGAGCTATGGCACCGGCTTCAAGGCGCCGACCTTCCTCGATCTCTACTATCCGGGCTATGAGAATCCGGACCTGAAACCGGAAGAGAGCAAGAACCTGGAGCTGGACTTCTCCGGCCGTTACACCGGCTGGGACTGGTCGCTGAACCTGTATCGCAACCAGATCCAGAACCTGATCGCCTGCCAGAGTGCCTTCTCCAGCTGCAAGCCGGACAACACGGATGCCGATATCCGCGGCGTGGAAGTGGCGCTGGGGCTGGAAACCGGCCCGGTCCATCACGAGTTCAGCTACGACTATACCCGTGCCAAGGACAAGAACGACGACGACCGTCAGCTGGTGCGTCGTGCCAAGCACAAGGCCGGCTGGCTGGCACAGGTGCAGACTGGCCCGGTCAACTGGTCGAGCGAGCTCATCTATACCGGCAAGCGTGACGACAAGGATTTCAGCAGCTGGCCGGCCGAGCAGGTCGAGCTGGGCTCTTACACCCTGCTGAACCTGGGAGCCACCTATGTGGCGACGCCCCAGCTGACCCTGGGTGGCCGCATCGACAACCTGCTGGACAAGCAGTACGAGTCCGCGGTCGATTATCCGGGGCCGGGCACCGAGTTCCGCCTGACGGCAGACTACAAGTTCTGATCCCGAGGCAACCGCTCGCGAAAAACAGGCCCTGCCATGAGCAGGGCCTTTTCTATTGGCGGGGGGCGGGAGTATGATCCCCCCCTCGCAGCGTGAGGGGGTGCAGGTGGCTAATATTCTGGTGTTCGATTCTGGTATGGGAGGGCTGAGCGTCTATCGCGAGATCCGTCAGTCACTGCCGAACCATAACTACTATTACTGCTTCGACAACGCCAACTTCCCCTACGGTGAGCTGAGCGAACCTGCCCTGATCCAGGCCTGTGTCGGCCTGGTGAGCCGTATGGTGGCCGAGCACGCCATCGATCTGGTGGTGATCGCCTGCAACACCGCCAGCACCCTGGCCCTGCCGGCGCTGCGCGGCGCGCTCTCAATCCCGGTGGTGGGGGTGGTACCCGCCATCAAGCCCGCCGCTGCCCTGACCCGCAACGGCTGCATCGGCCTGCTGGCCACACCGGGCACGGTGGCCCGCCCCTATACCCATGAACTGATCGCCCAGTTTGCCCCCGGCAAGCGGGTGCTGCTCAAGGGCACCACTGAACTCGTCGTAGAAGCCGAGCAGAAACTGGCGGGGAAGGCGGTCGATATGGCGCTGCTGCAAGCTGTGCTGGCGGACTGGCTGACGGGGGAGGAGCGTCCGGACACCCTGGTGCTGGGTTGCACCCACTTTCCTCTGCTCGATAACGAGATCCAACGCCTCATGCCCGGCTGCCGGCTGGTGGACTCGGGGGCGGCGGTTGCCAAGCGGGTGTCCCATCTGCTGGCCAGCCACGACATGACAGAGAGTGTCGGGATTCCCCAGGCCCATGCCTACTGCACACGGCTGGATGAGGAGGCCAAAAAACTGACAGCCCCCTTGCAAGCTTGGGGGCTGTCTACCTTAACCGAGGTGATGGGCTGAGCGATCAGGCGTCGACGTCGTTCGTCTCGGTCTCTTCCTTGTCTCGCTTGTCATTGGCCTCACGGACCTTGAGGGTGCGCTGCTGATACTCCTTGTCATTGAGCGCGGCGATGGCCTTGGCCGCATCGGCGGCAGGCATCTCGACAAAACCAAATCCCCGGCGCTTGCCAGTCGCCTTGTCCTTCATCAAGCGTACAGAGATCACCTGGCCCTGCTCGGCAAACAGCTCGCGCACGGCGATCTCGTTGGCACGATAAGGCAGGTTGCCTACATATAAGGTGCACGTCTCTTGCGGGGCGCCGTTGGCCGCCGCGGTTGCGGGGGCCTTCTTCAGGCACAGGGGAACTATGAAGCCACCAATCGCCAAGCCGACGGCGAAGATCACCTCGACTTTCAAAGAGAACTGCAGCGCTTGGGCAACCAGATAACCAATCAATGCCAATATCAGGGCCAGCACCGCAGCCTGCATATAAACGGGAAACTTGGATAAATTCATCTTTAAAGACCTTTTGTAAATGAAAGCAAAAAAGGTGCAACACTATATTCACCACCATGGTAACCAGCTTTCCTGGATGACGCCACCACGGCCACTCGGTACAGATATTTCCGCTCAAGTATGATGCCACTCGCGGCCTCCTGCCTACTTTAATGGTCGCTAAACGGGGCATAAATCACGCTTCTGTGGATAAACCTGTATATATGTTCGGGGTAAGCTGTTTCTAATTGAATGTACTGCCATTTATGTGATTTTCTTCAAAAAATCTCTTGCCTGGCCGCGCGCCATCCCTATAATGCGCCCCTACCAGCACGGCGGACTACGCCAACCTGATGAGCCAGCTTCCTAGCGAAGTGGGCGCCGAAAGAAAAGCGAAAACAACCGCTTGACTTTCGAG
>NZ_JBSTYM010000013.1:0-127293 GCF_054052445.1 Aeromonas crassostreae
CGCATAAAAAATCCGAAACCAAATCAATAGGTTTCGGATTTTTACACATCAGGAGGATCGGTCAATGGATCCTTAACTGATCGGCATTACCGTCATGGGGCCTTGTTGTTGGTGTCACCCGCGTGAACTTGCGCCATAAAAGGATGCATTCGGCGCTTCATCTTGGTGCCGACACCTCCTATGATGAGTTTTTCCCCAGGCCACTGGGGTGAGGTCATCAGCCACAGGCAAGGAGCACCCATTGGAAATACGCAAGGCAACCGAGCAGGATCTCGAGGCCATCGTCGAACTGGATTGGCAGATAGGGCAGATCCACTTCGAGCAGGTGCCCGAGGTGTTCTGTCCTCCCTCCTCCCGGCAGAGACCGTTTCTGCTGGACGCCATCCAGAGCGAGGGGCGACTGTTCTGTGTCGCCGTGGTGGACGAGGCGGTGGTGGGGTTTCTGAGCGCCCGGATCGACATCAATGAAACCGTCCCGTTTCTCACCAGGCTGCCGGTCTGCCGCATCACGACCCTGGTGGTGGATGAACAGCACAGATCCCGGGGCATAGGCCGGGCGCTGATCGCCCACTGTGACGGCTGGGCCAAGGCCCATGATGCCTGCCAGCTCAAGCTGGAGGTCATGTCCTTCAATGACCGCGCCAGATCGCTCTACGAGTCCCTTGGCTTCAAGCGCCAGTCCGAGACTTACGCCAGATAAGGCGCTTCGCACCTGGCTGTCCCGTCCACAAGGCCCCGTCATGGGGCCTTGTCGCTGTTGGCCTATGCCTCTTGATGGGGGGCGAGCTGCTGGTGAACCAGGGCCGCCAGCCGGGTGAGGGCCGCCTCGAGTTCAGGGCTCCAGGGATGGGCGCTGTTGAGGCGCAGGCAGTGGTTGTGCTGGCCCTGGCTGGAGAAGAGCGCCCCCGGGGCCAACGAGAAACCGCTGGCCAGCGCCTGGGCGTAGAGGGCCCGGCTGTCGAGGCGCGCGTCGAATGTCAGCCAGAGGAAGTAGCCGCCGTCCGGGGTCGAGATGCGCGCCTCGGGGAAGAGGCGCAGCAGGGCCGCCCGCATCTGCTGCTGGCGCTGGGCCAGGGTGTGGCGCAGCCGGCGAAAGTGGGCATCCACCCCGCCCTGGCGCAGCATGTCGGCCAGCGCCAGCTGGCTCGGCACATTGGTCGACAGGGTCGACATCAGTTGCAGCCGCTGGATGGGCTCGGCGTGGCGCCCCGCCACCACCCAGCCGACCCGAAAGCCCGGCGCCAGGCACTTGGTCCAGGAGCCGCACAGCAGGCTGTCGCCCCGGGCGTCCCAGCGTTTGATGGGGGCGGGGCGCTCGCGGCCAAAATAGAGCTCGGCGTAGACGTCGTCCTCCACCAGGGGCACCTCATGGGCGTTGAGCAGCGCCATCAGCCCCTGCTTGTGCTCATCCGGCATGGTGTGGCCCAGGGGGTGCTGGACGTTGCCCATCAGCCAGCACGCCTTGACGGGGCGCAGGGCGAGGGCCTCCTCAAGCAGGGCGAGATCGATGCCCACCCCGGGGATCACAGGTATCTCCACCGCATTGAGTTTCAGCCGCTCTATGGTCTGCAGGGCGCCGTAGAAGGTGGGGGACTCCACCACCACCCAGTCCCCGGGCTCGGTCAGCACCTGCAAGCTGAGGGAGAGCGCCTCCATGGCGCCTGTGGTGATGATGATCTCCTGGGGATCCACCGCCAGGCCGTCGCTGGCGTAACGCTGGGCGATGGCGCGGCGCAGCGCCTCGTTGCCGGGGGGCAGATCTGCCACCGTGCTGAAGGGGTCGAGGCGGCGCATGCAGCTCGCCAGGGCCCGGCCGAGCTGGGAATGGGGGAAGAGGGCGGGATCCGCCACCGCCAGCCCCAGGGGCACCAGCTCCCGGGACTTGCTCGCCTGCAACACCTCGAACACCAGATCGTTGATGTCCACCGAGCCGCTGTAGTGGGCCTGCTGGGCCGTGCCGGCGGGCAGCGGGGAGGGGGCGGCCTTGACGTAGTAGCCGGACTGGGGCCTGGCCAGGATGAGGCCGCGGCTCTCCAGCAACTGGTAGGCCTGCAGCACCGTCATGGGGCTGAGGCCATGGGTCTTGCAGCTCTGGCGGATGGAGGGGATGCGCTCTCCCGGCTGCCAGAGGCCGCTCTCTATCTGCTGTTGCAACAAGGCAGCCAGCTGACCGTAACGGGACATGGTGTGTCCTAACTGTTATAGGTGGATTTCACTATAACTGCATCTGTTATAGGTATCATGGGGCGTGTTGTACTTAACGGGCGAAAACCTGTCTGTTAAATGCAACATAGAGAGTCATGCATGATAAGCCTGGATGATGTGGTCAGCCTCTCCCGAATACAGTTCGGGGCAACGGCGATGTTCCACTTTCTGTTTGTGCCCCTCACCCTGGGGCTGTCCTGGATCCTGGTGATCGCCGAATCCGCCTACGTGATGACCGGCAAGGTGATCTACCAGGACATCACCCGCTTCTGGGGCAAGCTGTTTGGCATCAACTTCGTCATGGGGGTCACCACGGGGATCACCCTGGAGTTCCAGTTCGGTACCAACTGGGCTTACTACTCCCACTACGTCGGCGACATCTTCGGCACCCCGCTGGCGGTGGAGGGGCTGATGGCCTTCTTCCTCGAATCCACCCTGGTGGGTCTGTTCTTCTTCGGCTGGGACAAGCTCTCCCGGGGTCAGCACCTGCTGGTGACCATGCTGGTGGCGCTCGGCTCCAACCTCTCCGCCCTCTGGATCCTCATCGCCAACGGCTGGATGCAGAACCCGGTCGGCGCCGAGTTCAACCCCATGACGATGCGCATGGAGCTGGTGGACGTGACGGCTGTCATCTTCAATCCGGTGGCCCAGGTCAAGTTCGTCCACACGGTGGCGGCGGGCTATGTGGCAGCCTCCCTGTTCGTGATGGGGGTGAGCAGCTGGTATCTGCTGCGCTCCATGGAGGTGCGCTTCGCCCTGCGCTCCTTCGCCATCGCCTCGGGCTTTGGTCTCGCCGCCATCCTCTCTGTCATCGTGCTCGGGGACGAGTCGGGCTATCGCTCCGGGGAGGTGCAGAAGGTCAAGCTCGCCGCCATAGAGGCGGAGTGGGAGACGGAAGCTGCGCCGGCCTCCTTCACCCTGTTCGGCCTGCCGGATCAGAGTGCCGAGACCACTCACGGGGCCATCAAGATCCCCTATCTGATGGGCATCATAGCCACCCGCTCCCTGGATGAGCAGGTGACAGGCCTCAAAGATCTGAAGGCGCAGCACGAGGTGCGCATCCGCAGCGGCATGCTGGCCCACGAGGCCCTGGAAGCCCTGCGAGCGGATGGTAGCAATGCCGAGGCGAGAGCCACCTTCGAGCGCCACCGCGCCGATCTCGGTTACGGCCTGCTGCTGACCCCCTACGCCAAGGAGATTGGCAAGGCGGACGAAGGGGCCATAGCCAAGGCGGTGGAGGACTCCATCCCCCAGGTGGCGCCGCTGTTCTGGAGCTTCCGGCTGATGGTGGGCATAGGGGTGGTGTTGCTCGGGCTCTTTGGTGCCGCCTTCCTGCAGCTGTGCCGGGGCAGGCTGGTGCAATCCCCCCGTCTGCTCAAGGCGCTGTTCTGGTCTATTCCGCTGCCCTGGATTGCCATAGAGGCGGGTTGGTTCGTGGCCGAGTTCGGCCGCCAGCCCTGGACCATCAGCGACGTGCTGCCGGTGTCGGCGTCCGTCTCCTTGCTGCAACCGGGCCAGCTCTGGTTCAGCCTCATCGCCATCTTCCTCATCTACAGCAGCCTGCTGGTGGTGGAGCTGTTCTTGTTGCGTCATGTGATCCGCAAAGGGCCCGCCAGCCTGCAGACGGGTCGCTATCAAGGTGAAGTGTTGAAAAACGGGAGTCCCGTCTGATGGATTACGAAACCCTGAAACTCGTCTGGTGGGGGCTGGTGCTCTTCCTGCTCATCGGCTTCGTGGTGATGGACGGCTTCGATCTCGGGGTCGGCCTGCTGCTCCCCGTGGTGGCCAAGAGCGACGAGGAGCGGCGGGTGCTGCTCAACAGCGTGGGGCCCGTGTGGGAGGGTAACCAGGTGTGGCTCATCGCCGGTGCCGGCGCCCTGTTCGCCGCCTGGCCCCTGGTCTATGCGGCCGCCTTCTCGGCGCTCTATGTGCCCTTCATGTTCCTGCTGTTCGGCCTCTTTCTGCGCCCGGTGGGCTTTGACTATCGCAGCAAGCTGCCTGACCCGCTCTGGCGCCGCTGGTGGGACAGGGCCCTGGTGATGGGGGCCCTGCTGCCGACCCTGGTGTTTGGCGCCACCATCGGCTTTTTGCTGCAAGGCTTGCCGTTTCGCTTCGATTCGGCCCTTCGCATCCACTATGGCGCCTTCGATTTCAACTGGCCGCTGCTCTTCACCTGCATGGGGACGGCGCTGGCTCTGCTGATGCTGCACGGCGCCAGCTTCCTGCAGTGCAAGACCCAAGGGGTGATAGCCGAGCGCTGCGCCCGCCAGAGCCTCTGGCTCGGGCCCCTGGCGAGCGCTCTGTTTGCCCTCGGCGGGGTCTGGCTCAGCCAGATGCGCGGTTACCGGATAGCCGAGATTGGGGATCTCAACGGCGCCCTGACTCCGCTGATGAAGCAGGTGATGACGGCGCCGGATGGCTGGTTTGGCAACTTCGTGGCGCACCCGGTGCTCTGGGCTGTGCCTGCCCTCGGCCTCCTGTTGCCGCTCTTGAGCACGCTGGCAAGCCACCTTGGCCGGGGGCGGCTGGCGATCCTTGCCAGCGGCGGTGCCTGCGCCGCCATGATGCTGACCGTGGCCATTGCGCTCTTCCCCTTCGTGCTGCCCTCGTCCCTGGATCCGTCGAGCAGCCTGACCCTGTGGGACGGCACCTCCAGCGAGGGCACCCTGCTTATCATGCTGGGCATAGTCGCCGTGCTGATGCCCATCAACCTGGGTTATACCCTCTGGGTCTATTGGGTGGCGCGGGGAAAAATGAGCACGGAGCAGGTGCGCCAGCAGGGCCATAGCCTCTACTAACACGGGAATTGAGGAGTCTTCGATATGTGGTATTTCACCTGGATTCTGGGGTTGGGGTTTGCGCTGCTGTGCGGTCTGGTCAATCTGCTCTGGCTGGAGGCGCGCTGGGCGGCGGACGAGGATCTCAAGGAGCCTTGATCCCGCCCCTGAAAACGAGAAAGGCCGACACCAGGTGTCGGCCTTTTCGTGTGAGGGAGGTTACATCGCCAGTGCCAATTTGGATTCGCGCTTCTCGCTTGCATGGGTGAGGCCATAGGCCAGCAGCACTATGAGGGCGCCAATCCAGGGGGTGTGCATCAACCCCAGGTGCTCCACCACGAAACCGCCCACCACGGATCCCAGCGCTATGCCGACGTTGAAGGCGGCGATGTTGAGGCCGGAGGCCACATCCACGGCGTTCGGGGTATGGCGCTCGGCCTGTTTCACCACCAGCACCTGCAGGCCCGGCACATTGCCGAATGCGAAGGCGCCCCACACCAGCACGGTGAGCACCGCCAGCACAGGGTGCGGTGCGGTGAAGGTGAGCACCAGCAGCACCATAGCGAGCCCGGCGAATAGAAGCTTCAGCGCAGGCAGCGGGCCCATCTTGTCCGCCAGCTTGCCGCCCCAGATATTGCCTACCGCCACCGACACCCCGTACACCAGCAGGATCAGGCTCACCGCATTGGCACCGAAACCGCTCACCTGCTGCAGGATGGGGGCGAGGAAGGTAAAGGCGGTGAAGGCGCCGCCGTAGCCCAGTGCGGTCTTGGCGTAGACCAGCAGCAAGGGTTTCTTGGTCAGCACGGCGAGTTGCTCGCGGATGGTCGAGGCGGCTCCTTTGGGCAGGTTGCTTGGGATCAGCAGCAGGCTGCCCACCATGGCGACGAGGCCCAGCAGGCTCACCACCAGGAAGGTTTCGCGCCAGCCGAACTGCTGACCAATCCAGGTGCCGAGCGGGACGCCGGTCACCAGGGCCACGGTGAGGCCGCTGAACATGATGGCGATGGCGCTCGCCGCCTTCTCCCTGGCCACCAGCCCGGTGGCTATGGTGCTGCCCACCGAGAAGAAGACTCCGTGGGCCAGGCCGGTGAGGATGCGGGCGACGATCAGGCTCTCGTAACCGGGGGCCTGCCAGGCCAGCAGGTTGCCGGCGGTGAAGAGGGCCATCAGTCCCACCAGCAGCCACTTGCGCGGCAGCTTGCCGGTGAGCGCCGTTAAGATCGGCGCGCCTATGGCCACCCCCAGGGCGTAGAGGCTGACCAAGAGGCCCGCCGAGGGGAGCGAGACATTGAGCTGCTCGGCGATGGTGGGGATCAGCCCCACAATTACAAATTCGGTGGTGCCGATCGCAAAGGCACTCAGGGTGAGGGCAAATAACGCCAGTGGCATACAAACTCCTTGGATAGTGGCTCCCGACGGGAGAATGGCGCCAGTATGCCGATGAGCTTTGTTGGCAAAAATGACGGCAACGTCAAATTACTTTTGTTCAATCAGCAGCAATGGAGCCGTGGAAGGAGGAGTGGCTGAGGTTGCAGAGACAAGAGCGGGCCGTAGCGCGCGAGTTGAGTACAGATGCAAAGCGCGTAGAAGCAAGGCGTACAGACCGAGCTGGGAACAAAGAGGAAAGGGGCAAGGGCAGGTAGCAGAGGTAGGGGTCAGCGGCGCGGGCGGCTGGAGCGATACTGGAGACAAAAAAAGCGGGAGGCATGGTGCCTCCCGCTGGGGTTCTCGTCGATGGTGTTGGGTTTTCTTTGCTCCCTTCTCCCCTGGTGGGAGAAGGGGTGGGGATGAGGGGGAGGTAGCTTGCCCCTCACCCTAACCCTCTCCCGCGGGGAGAGGGGATAGCCCGTGGTTGCAATAGGCTAGTGAGGGTTGCCGGTATCCGCCGCCGAAGCGAGAGATACAATGCGTCCTCTCCCGTTTAATCCCAATCTGGTGCAAAATCCGGGTTGGCGCAGCGCTCCCCTCGCTCCAGGGTGGCAATCTGTGCCATCTCCTCGGGGCTGAGTTGCACCTTGAGGGCGGCCAGGTTGGCGGCGAGATTCTCCCGCTTGGTGGAGCTCGGGATCACCGTCATGCCCTGGGCCAGCAGCCAGGCCAGGGACACCTGTGCCGCCGAGACGCCGTGGCGCTTGCCTATCTCCATCAGCAGCGGCTCGGCGAGCACCTTGCCATAGGCCAGCGGCATATAGGCGGTGATGGCGATGCCCTGCTCCTGGCAGAACTCCACCACCTTGCGGTTTTGCAGCAAGGGGTGGATCTCCACCTGCTGGTGGGCGATGGCGCCCGGTCCCAGGATCTCGACGGCTGCTTTAAGCTGGGCGACCGTGAAGTTGGAGACCCCGATCTCCCGGGTCAGGCCCCGGGCTTTGGCCTCGGCGAGCTGCTCCAGATAGACCGCCATCGGCACCTCGTCCTTGGGGGAGGGCCAGTGAATGAGGGCCAAGTCCAGGTAATCGGTGCGCAGTTTCTCCAGGCTCAGCTGCAGGCTCGGGATCACCTTGCCCGGGCCGAACTCGCTGGTCCACACCTTGGTGGTCAGGTAGATATCCTGGCGGGGCACGCCGCTTTCGCTCATCAGCTGGCCCACTTCGGCCTCGTTGTCATAGATCTGGGCGGTATCTATGTGGCGATAGCCGAGATCCAGACCCTGCAGCAGGGAGTCGCGCAGGGGCTGATCTTTCAGGCGGAAGGTACCAAGACCCAGGTTGGGCATCTTCATCATCATATTCCTCAAGTTATTGTTTCTACGCTCAATATTTTGTCGGCCCATCCTCGCATCCAGGGCGGGCAGGGGACAGGCCGCAACTGGATTCAGGCTAGTTGATAGCGGCGAACGCTGGTGCTGGCAAACCAGCCCCGGGTGTTGGCCACGAAGGCGAGAAAATGGGGCTGCTGCTGGTGGGCACTGAGCGCCGCATCGCTTTTCCACTCCTCGTGGATCATCCAGCCGTGGGGGCTCTCCAGGCTCTGGTGCAGCCGGTAGCCGAGGCACCCCGGCTCTTGCAGGGTAGCGGCAATCAGTGGGTTCAAGGCGGCGCGAAACCGGTCAGCATACTCGGGTTTGGCGTCAAGCTGGGCAATCACGATCAGGGGGGATGGCATCTGAACCTCCTTGCAATATCGAAGGCCAGTATGCCCGCCGCAGACTGGGGGATACAGGGCAGCAGTTGCAAAACACCATTGAGGTGAGTGCAGCAATGTGACCTCCCCATGGCTGGCCGTGGAGCAGGCAGGCCAGGGAGAGGGCGGAAGATGATCAGGCGCTGGCCGGTTCCGACCAGACCGCAAACTCGTTGCCGCTGGGTTCGACAAAGTGGAAGCGGCGGCCGCCCGGGAAGTCGAACAGGGGGCGCACTATGGTGCCGCCATGCTGACTCACCTTGGCCTGGGTTGCCTCTATGTCGGCGCTGTAGAACACCAAGAGAGCCCCGCCTTGTGCGCTCTGGTTGTTGAGATCCGCGCGGTAGAAGCCGCCATCCAGTCCTTCCCCTTCGAAGGCGCAGTAGTCGGGGCCGTAATCGGCGAACTGCCAGCCAAAGGCGGCGGTGAAGAAGGCCTGGGTGGCGGCGAGATCCCTTGCCGCAAATTCCACATAGTTCAGTTTTTCATGGGCCTTGGTCATGAGGCGGTCCTTGTCGATGTCGATGGTGATGTCGGTTGTCAGCGCTTTTGCGTGCTGCTCGTGGAGTGGGGCAAGGCGTCCCAGGGGGTCAGCTTGAGCTGCTTGCGGCGAAACCAGAGCCATGTCGCCATTAGCAGACCGACCCCGATGCCGAACAGGGCGCTCTGGCGCAGGGCGAATGCCGGACTCACCTCATCTTGCCAGCCGAGGTACCACATCAACATCCCCCAGATGGCACCTGTCGGCAGACCAAAGGCAAGCAGGTTGACCAGAAAGCTTTCATGGTGGGGCGGTCTCAGCCGCAGGCCCAGCCTGCGCAGCAATCTGAGCAAGGGGGGATTGTAGTTGGCGTGCCACACGCCTTTGCTTTCCAGCTCCTGGTGGGCTGCCGCCAACCGCTCTTCGAAGTTCATGATGTTCATCCTTGCGATGGTTTGGCGCCATACGGTGCCTTCTGGCCGGCATTGTATCGACAAGGGGGGTTGGGAGTTTGAGCTGGCCATCACATTAATTATCTGTGCAAATAAAGAGTTTGGCCCCTTGCCGTTCTTGTCAATCCAGGGCCATTGCATCTATAAAGGCCAAATACTCTTGCCTGGATGACAACAATGAAGACCCATTCCGATGAACTGACCCTGTTCGTGGCCGTGGTGGAGGCGGGCAGCTTTCGCCAGGCGGCGGAGAATCTCGGCATGGACAATTCCGTGGTGAGCCGCGGCATCAAACGCCTCGAGGAGAAGCTCGCCACCCTGCTGCTCAATCGCACCACCCGCCGGGTCAGCCTGACCGAGGAGGGGCGCTGGTTCTATCAGCGGGCGGTGAAGGTGCTGACCGAGATGAGCGAGGCGGAGAGCCATCTGCTGATGCGCCGGGAGCAACCGGAGGGAATACTGAGGGTCGATGCCGCCACCCCCTTCATCCTGCACCGGCTGGTGCCCATCATAGGCGAGTTTCGCCGCCGCTATCCGGGGATCGAGCTGCAACTGCACAGCTCCGAGGGCTTCATCAACCTGATGGAGCGGCGGGTGGACATGGCCATTCGCATCGGCGAGCTGACGGACTCCTCCCTGCGCGCCCTGCCGCTTGGCCGCTCCAAGCTGCGGCTGCTCGCATCCCCCGCCTATCTGGCGGCGCGCGGCACCCCGCGCCAGCCCGCTGACTTGCTGGCGGGCCACGAGCTGCTCGGCTTTTTGCATCCCGATCACCTCAACCACTGGCCCCTACTCAGCACTGAGCAGGGGGACCGATTCGCCATCACCCCGACGCTGAGGGCCAGCAGCGGCGAGACCCTGCGCCAGCTGGCGCTGGGAGGGCAGGGGATCGTCTGCCTGTCGGATTTCATGACGGGGGAGGACAGGGCGAGCGGCGCCCTGGTGGAGGTGCTGGCCCGCAGCAACAGCGGTGCCTCGCGCCCCATCAACGCGGTCTTCTACTCCGATGCCCAGCGGGACATCCGGCTGCGGGTCTGGCTCGATTTCCTGAAAGAGCAGCTCGGGCCGCAGTCGCTCTGAAGGGCCGCCATTGCCCCATGCCAGAAAAGAAACAGGCCGACATTGCTGTCGGCCTGTTGATGCTTATCCCTCTCTCTTTTTTCTTTGCTTGTCTTGTCTGCCCTTGTTAGGGGTTGGCGACTGCGTCAGGGGGCTGGGTGGTGCCAGGCTGGCCAATGGCGTGCACGGGCGGCGCCACTGGCCGGTTCACGGGCCCTGAACCTTACTCCTCTTCTGCCCAGCGCAGGGAGCGTTGCACGGCCTTCTGCCAACCGCCATAGAGGCGATCGCGGCAGGCGCTGTCCATCTGGGGGGTGAACTCGCGGTCCACGCTGAACTTGTCCTTGAGCTCGTCGGCGCTCTTCCAGAAGCCGACGGCGAGACCGGCCAGGAAGGCGGCGCCCATGGCGGTGGTCTCGATGCGGGTCGGACGTACCACAGGGGTGCGCATCATGTCGGACTGGAACTGCATCAGGAAGTCGTTGGCGACGGCGCCGCCGTCCACCTTGAGCGCCGCCAGCTTGATACCGGAGTCCTGCTGCATGGCGTCCAGCACGTCGCGGCTCTGGTAGGCGATGGATTCCAGCGCCGCGCGGATCACGTGGTTGCGGTTGGTGCCACGGGTCAGGCCGACCATGGTGCCGCGAGCGTAGGGATCCCAGTAGGGGGCGCCCAGGCCGACGAAGGCCGGTACCAGGTAGACGCCATTGGTGTCCCCCACCTTGGTGGCGAAGTAGTCGGTGTCGCGGGCATCGTGAATGAGCTTCATCTCGTCGCGCAGCCACTGCACAGTGGCGCCGCCCATGAAGACTGCCCCTTCCAGGGCGTAGTTGACGTCACCCTTGGGACCGACCGCTATGGTGGTCAGCAGGCCGTTGCTGGAGCGAACCGGCTCTGTGCCTGTGTTCATCAGCAGGAAGCAGCCGGTGCCGTAGGTGTTCTTGGCCATGCCCTTCTCGAAGCAGAGCTGGCCGAACAGGGCCGCCTGCTGGTCACCGGCGATGCCGGCGATGGGGATGCGGGCGCCGCCGCCACGGGTGGTGTAGCCATAGACCTCGGAGGAGGGTTTCACTTCGGGCAGCATGGAGGCGGGGATGCCCAGCTCGTCGAGCATGCGCTGATCCCACTTCAGATCGCGGATGTTGTAGAGCATGGTGCGCGACGCGTTGGTCGGATCGGTGACGTGCACCTCGCCGTTGGTCATCTTCCACAGCAACCAGGTGTCGACGGTACCAAACAGCAGCTCGCCTTTCATGGCCTGCTCCCGGGCCCCTTCCACGTTGTCCAGGATCCACTTCACCTTGGTGCCGGAGAAGTAGGCATCGACCACCAGGCCGGTGTTTTCGCGCACGTACTCTTCCAGGCCGCGGGCCTTGAGCTCTTCGCAGATGGCGGCGGTGCGGCGGCACTGCCAGACGATGGCGTTGTAGATGGGCTTGCCGGTGGCCTTCTCCCACACCACTGTGGTTTCACGCTGGTTGGTGATGCCGATGGCGGCGATCTGGTCGCTGTGCAGGCCGCTCTTGGCCAGCACCTCGGTGAAGACGGAGGACTGGGTCGCCCAGATCTCCATGGGGTCGTGCTCGACCCAGCCCGCTTTCGGGTAGTGCTGGGTGAACTCGCGCTGGGAGACCGCCACTATGTTGGCATCCTGATCGAAGACGATGGCGCGGGAAGAGGTGGTGCCTTGGTCCAGGGCGACGACGTATTTTTGTTGTTCAGTAGACATGATGTTCTCCAGGTTCTTATTTTCCACGTAAGGGACCGCTCTTAGGCGGCGGCCTCTTCTTTGTTAGACAGCTTGGCGGCGTCTTCGGTCGCGACGCGGTTGCCCGGCACGCAGGGCGCCAGCACTTTCACATAGAGAGCGGTACCCAGCTGGGCGCCGACGATGGGACCGAGGATGGGGACCCAGAAGTAGGGGTTGTCGCGACCGCCGGTCAGGGCCATGTCGCCCCAGCCCGCGAAGAAGGCGAACAGTTTGGGACCAAAATCACGGGCCGGGTTCATGGCAAAGCCGGTCAAGGGGCCGAGGGAGGCGCCGATCACCGCGATCAGGATGCCGATCAGCAGGGCGGCGGCGAAGCCTTTGGGGCCGCCATTGTTCGCATCCCCCAGGGCCATGATGCCCAGCATCAGCACGGCGGTGATCACCAGCTCGACCGCGAACGCCTGCATGTTGGAGAGCAGGGCATTGGGGTAGGTGGAGAAGATGCCGGCGGTGCCGAGGCTCTCGACGCTGCCGCGCACCACGCCATGGGTCAGCTCCCACTGGGTGAACAGGTTGGCGTAGAGGAAGTAGACCAGGGCGGCGGAGGCGAAGGCGCCCGCTATCTGGGCGATGATGAAGGGCACCACCTTGCGTTTGTCGAAGCCGCAGAAGGTCATCAGCGCCAGGGTCACCGCCGGGTTCAGGTGAGCGCCTGAGATGCCGCCGGTCACGTAGATGGCGATGGCCACCCCCATGCCCCAGGTGATGGAGATTTCCCACTGGCCGAAGTTGGCGCCGGCCAGTACCAGGGCCGCCACGCAACCGACGCCGAAGAAGATCAGCAGGCCGGTGCCGATAAACTCGGCGAGGCACTCGCCGAGCAGGGTATTGGGTCTTTGTATGCTCATACCGTTAGATTCCTTTTTATCCACCCACAGACAGGTTTTGGTGTTCCATGTTTTCAGTCCAGTTGGTCTCGACACCGTACTTGTTGTTTTTTGAACCTGCGCAAACGTTATGCTCGTTTACGCTCGTTGTCGGACGAAAGAGAAAATAAACCTTTCTCATCTGTTCGCCACACCCCTCTGTCGGGAAATGTGGACAAGATCCCATTCATTGCTAAGAAAATGTGACGAAAGACGGTGTTGGCAAAGTGGTTTACCCCTTAGTGGTTAGCCTGTGAACCGCGCCATTGCCGCCTGTCGCCCCGATGGCTGTCTGCTCATTCGTGCGCATCAACTGTAATAAAACTGTAATATTTTCGGTTTCATCACAGATTGAATGTTCCCAAATGCGCATAATAGGCTCGCTTACGAATCAGGTTGCTCTGATCGTGCATCCTGCACCGGATAACTTCCTCAACCCATAACAACAAGACAAGGACACCAAGATGCTCAGTTTGTTCAGGCCCGCGCCCCACATAGAGCGGCTGCCGGCCGACAAGGTGGATCCCTTCTACAAGCGCATGCGCTGGCAGATGTTCTTCGGGATCTTCCTCGGCTACGCCGGTTACTACCTGGTTCGCAAGAACTTCAGTCTGGCCATGCCCTATCTGGTGGAGCAGGGCTTCTCCCGTGGCGATCTGGGTCTGGCCCTGTCCGGGGTCTCCATCGCCTATGGCCTCTCCAAGTTCCTGATGGGCAACGTCTCTGACCGATCCAATGCCCGT
This sequence comes from Aeromonas crassostreae, assembly GCF_054052445.1. NCBI lineage: Bacteria > Pseudomonadati > Pseudomonadota > Gammaproteobacteria > Aeromonadales > Aeromonadaceae > Aeromonas > Aeromonas crassostreae. The sequence continues at coordinate 13,481 of NZ_JBSTYM010000013.1, forward strand.
TACTTCCTCTCCGCCGGTCTGCTGCTCTCGGCCGGCATCATGTTCATGATGGGCACCATGCACTGGGCCACCTCCAGCATCGCCATCATGTTCGTGCTGCTGTTCCTGAACGGCTGGGTGCAGGGCATGGGCTGGCCCCCCTGCGGTCGCACCATGGTGCACTGGTGGTCACAGAAGGAGCGGGGCGAGATAGTCTCGGTCTGGAACGTGGCCCACAACGTGGGTGGCGGCATGATAGGCCCGCTGTTCATCCTCGGCATGGGGTGGTTCAACGACTGGCGCAGCGCCTTCTATGTGCCGGCGGCCGCCGCGGCCGCCATCGCGGTGATCGTCTTCTTCGTGATGCGCGATACCCCGCAATCGGTCGGCCTGCCCCCCATCGAGGAGTACAAGGACGATTACCCCAAGGATTACAACGAGAGCCACGAGCAGGAGTTCTCCGCCAAGGAGATCTTCATGAAGTACGTGTTTCGCAACAAATTGTTGTGGTATATCGCCATCGCCAACGCCTTCGTCTACCTCATTCGCTACGGCGTGCTGGACTGGGCCCCGACCTACCTGAAGGAGGCCAAGGACTTCAGCGTGGATCACTCCTCCTGGGCCTACTTCCTCTATGAGTGGGCGGGCATCCCGGGCACCCTGCTGTGCGGCTGGATCTCGGACAAGCTGTTCCAGGGCCGCCGCGCCCCGGCAGGCATCCTGTTCATGGTGCTGGTGACCCTCTCCGTGCTGGTCTACTGGTTCAACCCGGCGGGCAACCCGACCGTGGACATGATGGCCCTGATCGCCATCGGCTTCCTCATCTACGGCCCCGTCATGCTGATCGGTCTCTACGCCCTTGAGCTGGCGCCCAAGAAGGCGGCCGGTACCGCGGCAGGCTTCACCGGGCTGTTCGGTTACCTCGGCGGCGCCGTGGCGGCCAACGCCATGCTGGGGTACACGGTCGACCACTTCGGCTGGGACGGCGGCTTCCTGGTGCTGACCATCTCCTGCGTGCTCTCCATCGTGCTGCTGGCCATGACCCTCAAGCACGAAAACATCGCAGTGGCAGCCAAGGCGGCCGCCAATAAGGCATAAAACGTGATCCTGACCTTATTGATCCCAAAGGGGATAAGGTAAACTCCGAAAGGCCCCGCATCTGCCGGGGCCTTTTTTTGTTTCATCATCGGAGTACACACGTGAAGCAAACCCAACGACATCTGGAGATATTGGACGTCCTGACGCGGCAGGGATTTGTCTCGACGGAAGATCTGGTGAGTCATTTCGACGTCAGCCCCCAGACCATTCGCCGGGATCTGAACGATCTCGCCGAGCAGAACAAGATCCGGCGCCATCATGGCGGTGCCTCCCTGCATTCGAGTACCGTCAATACCGCCTACAGTGCCCGCAAGGTGATGCAGCTCAAGGAGAAGGAGCGCATCGCCCGGGAAGTGGCCGCCAACATTCCCGACGGCTCGTCGCTGTTCATCGACATCGGCACCACCACCGAGGCCATCGCCCGGGCCCTGCTGGATCACAGGGAGCTGCGCATTGTCACTAACAACCTCAACGTGGCCAGCATTCTCACCGCCAAGGATGACTTCACCGTCATCATCGCCGGTGGTGAGATCCGCAACCGGGATGGCGGCATCGTCGGCGAGGCGACCCGCGATTTCATCGGCCAGTTTCGCATGGACTACGGCGTCATCGGCATCTCCGGCATCGATGGCGACGGTTCCCTGCTCGATTTCGACTACCACGAGGTGAAGATTGCCCAGGCCATCATCGCCCACTCCCGCCAGGTGTTTCTGGCCGCCGACCACACCAAGTTCGGCCGCAACGCCATGGTCAATCTGGGCCACCTCAATCAGGTCCACGCCCTGTTCACCGACCAGTCCCCCCCCGAGAAGCTGATGCGCATCATGGCCCAGCACCAGATCGAGTGCCATATCTGCTGATGACGCCGGCGTCCTCCTCTTGCTGACGCCAGGCTGACCCCCTCGGTTTCCCTTTGGCCGCCCCTCGGCGGCCTGACGCTTGCGCCTCTCGCGCCACCTTCATCACGTCCCGATCAGGGCGTCGCCCTTGGTCATGGTCCTGTCATCAAACCGCCATACTGCCGTCATGGCTCCTCGCCGATAAAGTGCGCATGACCTTGGTGCGCCAGGGGGAGTGGCAGGGGAGGGCGGGGCAGATGGCGTCTTTTTCGACGCCGTCCTCTATCTCGATCACACTTTCTTCATGAAATGTTCGTTTATCGCTTTTTAATGCTCTAATATGAGCGAAATCAAACATTGCCACGTTGGCGAACGCAAAAATAAGAAAGTAGGTGAACATGAGCGAACATTATGATCTGGTCGTCGTCGGTGGCGGCATCAATGGGGTCGGCATCGCGGCCGATGCGGCGGGTCGTGGCCTGAAAGTCGGTCTGTTCGAGGCTCATGATCTCGCCTCGGCGACCTCGTCCAACTCCAGCAAGCTGATCCACGGCGGCCTGCGCTATCTCGAACATTACGAGTTCCGGCTGGTGAAAGAGGCCCTGGCGGAGCGGGAAGTGCTGCTCGCCATGGCGCCGCACATCGCCCGCCCCATGCGTTTTCGCCTGCCCCATCGCCCGCACCTGCGCCCGGCCTGGATGATCCGCGCCGGCCTCTTCCTCTATGACAACCTGGCCAAGCGCGACAGGCTCAAGGGCAGCTGCGGCGTGCGCCTCCTGCCCCAGGATGGCCTGGTCGCCGGGATCGACAAGGGATTCGAGTATTCGGATGCCTGGGTCGATGATGCCCGCCTGGTGGTGCTCAACGCCATGATGGCCCGCAGCAAGGGGGCCCAGGTGCAGACCCGCACCCGCTGCGTCAAGGCAGAGCGTGGCGACAAGCAGTGGACCCTGACCCTGGAGCGGGAGGGGGGAGAGCGTTTCACCGTCACCTGCAAGGGGCTGGTGAACGCGGCGGGCCCCTGGGTCAAGACCTTCTATGACGAGGGGATCCACGAAAAATCTCCCCGCGGTATTCGCCTCATCAAGGGCAGCCACATCATAGTGCCGCGCATCCACGAGCGCGAAGAGGCCTACATTCTGCAAAACGAGGATCACCGCATCGTCTTCGTCATCCCCTACCAGCAGGATTACTCCCTCATCGGCACCACGGACGTGGAGCACAAGGGCAGCGCCCGGGATGCCCACATCAGCGATGCGGAGGTGAACTACCTGTGCAACGTGGTCAATGCCCACTTCACCCGCAAGATTGCCCCCAAAGACGTGGTCTGGACCTACTCGGGTGTGCGTCCCCTGTGCGATGACGAGTCCGATTCCCCCCAGGCGGTGACCCGGGACTATACCCTGGAGCTGTCCGGCGATGCCGATGGCGCGCCCCTGCTGTCGGTGTTTGGCGGCAAGCTCACCACCTACCGCAAGCTGGCCCAGGCGGCGTGCCACAAGCTCAAGCCCTGGTTCAGCCAGATGGGAGAGGACTGGACCGCCACCAGCCGGTTGCCCGGCGGCGAGTTCGATTGCAGCACCCAGGAGCTGGCCCGCGCCTATATGCTCGAATTCGACTGGCTGGACGAGCGCAGCGCCCTGCGCATCAGCGAGGCTTACGGCAGTCAGGCCCGCCTCTGGCTGCAACAGGAGAGAGGCGAGCACTTTGGTGCCGGTCTGTACGAATCCGAGGTGCGCTACCTGCTGGAGTGTGAATGGGCCCACAGCCTGGAAGACATTCTGTGGCGTCGCAGCAAGCTGGGGCTGCGTCTGAGCGCGGCCGAGCAGGCCCGGCTGCAAGCCTGGCTCGAGCAGTTCCATCACGCCCTGCCCCAGGCGATGTAACGGGACGAGGGACATGCCCCGGGCGTGTCCCTCGTCTCCGGCAGCGCTGCCGCCCGGGCAGCCATCATCTGCCCGTCATCTGTTTCCCATATAACAATAACCTGCCCCAGCCCCCCGTCTACCGCCGGGGCTGGCGGCCTGACCGACCCTTCAAGACAACAAGAGCATCCAAGATGAAATCATTTGCCATCCCCCTGCTTGCCCTCTCCCTCGGCGCCAGCCTTTCTCTGCCTGCACTGGCCTCTGATGAAGGCAAAATCGTGATCGCCCACCGTGGCGCCTCCGGCTACCTGCCCGAGCACACCCTGGCATCCAAGGCCCTGGCCTATGGCATGGGGGCCGACTATCTGGAGCAGGATCTGGTGATGACCAAGGATGATCAGCTGGTGGTGATGCACGATCACTTCCTCGATGGCATCACGGACGTGGCGACGCGCTTCCCCGGCCGCGCCCGCGCCGATGGTCGCTACTATGTGGTGGACTTCACCCTGGCCGAGGTGCGCTCCCTGCGCATGACCGAGCCCTTCCAGCTGGTGGATGGCAAGCAGGTGCCCGTCTATCCGGCCCGCTTCCCGCTGTGGCAGTCGGATTTTCGGATCCACACCTTCCAGGAAGAGATAGAGATGATCCAGGGGCTCAACAAGAGCACCGGCAAGCAGATCGGCATCTACCCGGAGATAAAAGCCCCCTGGCTGTTTCGCCACGAGGGCAAGGACATTTCGAAAGCCGTGCTCACCGTGCTCAAAGAGTACGGCTACACGGCCAAGGGCGACAAGGTCTATCTGCAGTGCTTCGATGCCAACGAGCTCAAGCGCATCAATGATGAGCTGATGCCCGCCATGGGCATGGATCTCAAGCTGGTGCAGCTGATGGCCGAAACCGACTGGCACGAGACCATGGTCTATGATGCCAAGGGCCAGGCGACCCCCTACGACTACGACTGGATGTTCAAGCCGGGGGCCATGAAGACCATCGCCACCTATGCCGAGGGGATAGGTCCCTGGAAGCCCATGGTGGTGACCGAGCCGGGGACGCCTGGCAAGCCGGTCATCACCGCCATGGTGAAGGAGGCCCACGCCGCGGGTCTGAAAGTGCATCCTTATACCTTCCGCCAGGACGAGGGCCAGATCCCGGCCTATGCCAAGGACTTCAACGACCTGCTCAACATCTTCCTCTATCAGGCGGATGTGGACGGGGTGTTCAGCGACTTCCCGGACAAGGCGGTGGAAGCCATCAAGGCTCACGGCAAATCATAAAAGAAGAGCAACAGGGGTACGCGAGCGGGGCCAGGAGCCCCGCTTTTCATTGCGCGATAGCCAGGGGGCGGGATGGCGCTGCCGACGTCAGGGGCCACGGCCAGGGCAGAGGGTCCATATCATTGAGTGTAATTATTTGTTTACGATTTGCGGCTGTGCCGTCAACTTGCCAACCCTATCTTATCGCCATCTCGGCGCTGATCTTGGTCATTTATCCAGCTGACGAGCGCCTTTACCGCTGCTTGCACTTGATTCTTTGTTTTTCCTTGGTAAGGTGAGGGCGGTTGCGTAACAAGGCGCCTCTCGTGTAAATAAAATAATACACGTCGGCGCGTTTGGCTAAATACAGTAGAGAGAACGAGAAAATGCAAAGAGATCCCCTGAACAACATCCATATCCAGTCCGAACAAGTGATGATCACGCCTGCCCAGCTCAAGGAGAAACTGCCCATCTCCGATCGCGCCCTGGCATTCGTGCAAGGGGCCCGCAATACCATAGCCGACATCATCCATCGTCGCGATCACCGCCTGCTGGTGATCTGTGGACCCTGCTCCATCCACGACATGGACGCCGCCAAAGAGTACGCAACCAGACTCAAAGCGCTGCATGACGCCTATCAGGACTCTCTCTACATTGTCATGCGGGTCTACTTTGAGAAGCCGCGCACCACGGTCGGCTGGAAGGGCTTCATCAACGACCCGAACCTGGACGGCACCTTTGACGTGGAGCTGGGGCTGCACCGGGCCCGGGAGCTGCTCTGCTGGCTGGCGGAGCTGGAGTTGCCGCTGGCGACCGAGGCCCTGGACCCCATTAGCCCGCAATACCTGGCGGAGCTCTTCTCCTGGTCGGCCATCGGCGCCCGCACCACCGAATCCCAGACCCACAGGGAGATGGCCTCCGGCCTCTCCATGCCGGTGGGCTTCAAGAACGGCACCGACGGCAACCTCGGCACCGCCATCAATGCGCTGCAGGCGGCCTCCAGCCCTCACGCCTTCATGGGGATCAACCAGCAGGGCCAGGTCGCCCTGCTGCAGACCCAGGGCAACCCGGATGGCCACGTGATCCTGCGCGGCGGCAAGCACCCCAACTACGACTCGGTCAATGTGTCCCTGGCGGAAGAGGCACTGGAGAAGGCGGGCCTGCTGCCCGGGCTGGTGGTGGATTGCAGCCACGGCAACTCCAGCAAGGATCACCGCCTGCAACCCAAGGTGGCGGACAACGTCATCCACCAGATCCAGGAGGGCAACCGCTCCATCATAGGGGTGATGCTCGAATCCAACCTGTTTGAAGGCAACCAGTCCAGCGAGCAGCCCAAGTGCGACATGCGCTACGGCGTCTCCATCACCGATGCATGCATCGACTGGGACACCACGGACGCGCTGCTGGCCCGCTGCCACAGCCAGCTGGCCGCACCACTTTTGGCCAGAACCGGGCGTTAAGCCGTGGTATCTTGTCACAACGTATTGATTCACAAGGCGCCGCTTGCTGGCGGCGCCGGCAGGGACTGGATATGGCACAAGAGTTGAACGCCCTCAGGGACAAGATAGATGCGGTGGACAAGCAGTTGCTCGATCTGCTGGCCGCCCGCCTGGCCCTGGTGGGAGAAGTGGGGGAGGTGAAGAGCCGGCACGGCCTGCCCATCTACGCGCCGGATCGGGAGGCGAGCATGCTGGCCCGCCGCCGGGAGGAAGCCGAGCGCCTCGGGGTGCCCGGGGATCTCATCGAGGACGTGCTGCGCCGTGTGATGCGCGAGTCCTATATCCTCGAGTCGACCAGTGACAAGGAACACCACTTCAAGTGCATGAAGCCGGAACTTGGCAAGGTGGTGATCATCGGCGGTCAGGGTCAGCTTGGCCGTCTGTTCAGCCAGCTGTTCAGCCTCTCTGGCTATCGGGTCGAGAGCCTGGAGCAGGCCGACTGGCCAAGGGCCGACGCTATCTTGCAAGGGGCCGGGCTGGTGATGGTGGCGGTGCCCATCGACGTCACCTGCCAGGTGATCGACCGGCTCGGCCAGCTGCCGGCGGATTGCCTGCTGGTGGACGTGACCAGCGTGAAAGCGGCGCCCCTCGAGCACATGCTGGCGGTGCACCAGGGACCTGTGCTGGGGCTGCACCCCATGTTCGGGCCGGATGTGGCGAGCCTCGCCAAGCAGGTGATCGTCTGCTGCCAGGGCCGTGACCCTTCAGCCAGCCAGTGGCTGCTGGATCAGATGACCATCTGGGGCGCGCGCCTGCAGCAGGTGGAGGCCAAGGCCCACGACGAGGCCATGACCCTCATTCAGGCGCTGCGCCACTTCGCCACCTTCGCCTACGGCTGGCACCTCTCCCGGGAGGGGGCGGATCTGGAGCGGTTGCTGGCCCTTAGCTCCCCCATCTACCGGCTGGAGCTGGCCATGGTGGGACGGCTGTTTGCCCAGGATCCCGAGCTGTACGCCGACATCATTCTCTCCTCACCCCAGAATCTGGCCATGGTGCGCCGCTATTTCGAGCGTTTTGGCGAAGGGCTGCATCTGCTGGAGCAGGGCGACAGGGCAGGCTTTATCGCCGCGTTTCGCCAGGTGTCCGACTTCTTCGGCCCCCATGCGGAGCAGTTCCTGAAAGAGAGCCGTCTGCTGCTGGCCCAGGCCAACGACAGGCGCCACTATGGTTGAGGGCCTGTGACCACGACATAAAAAAACAGCAGGGGCCCGCGGGCCCCTGCTGTTTTTTGGCACCTGTCAACTCTGGGGGGCTGGCAGGTAGAGCTCGGCACTGTCCCAGCCCAGCGGCAGGGTGAGCAGCTGATCGATCAGCTCCCGGCGATCGGATTTCTCCAGATAGGCGAGGTAGAGCGGACGACGCAGGGGCTGGCCTCCCTCCACCAGGTGCAGGCGCCCCTGTTCCAGGAAGGGGGTCAGCATCCGCCTTGGCAGGTAGGCGGCGCCGCCGTTGGCCAGCACGAATTGCAGCGCCATGCTGGCGGAGCTCGAGTGCAGCACCGGGGTCTTCTGCAGGCTCTGCAACCGGCTCGGCTGAGGCTCGAAGCTGGTGCCCCAGTCGAGATGGATATGGGGCATCTGCATCAGGCTGTCGGCGCTGGCGGCCGGCTCCCGGCTCACCAGGTCGAACACCAGCTCGCCGATGGGATGCAGGGCTATCTCATCGATCTTGGTCGGCTCGGAGAGCAGGGCCAAGTCGAGGGAACGCTCCAGCAACTGGCGGCACAGGTGCTCGCGCGACGCGGTCTCGAGGCGTACCGCCAGGCCCGGTGCCAGGGCATAGACGTGGTTGAGCCAGTCGTTGAAATCCAGCTCCCAGAACACGGGAGGGGCGCCGATGGCAAGCTGCTGGCTGAAACCGGGGGAGAGGGCCACGTCCTGCTTGGCGCGGCCCAGGGTGTGCAAGATGGCGTCTGCGTAAGGGAGCAGACGCTCACCGGAGGCGGTCAGCCTGATGTTGTTGCGATGGCGGGCAAACAGGCTGACCCCGAGTTGCTGCTCGAGCTGGCGGATGCGAAAGCTCACCGCCGACTGGGTCAGGTAGAGATTCTCGGCGGCGCGGCCGAAGTGACGGGTCTTGCTGACTTCGATGAAGGTGCGCAGCAGTTCGGTATCCATCAGTCGAGGGACTCGTCACCGCCACCCGCGCTGCCACCGCCGCTGTCGAAGCTGCCCCCGGCATCGTCACTGGCACCGCCGGCGACGGTGCACAGGCGATGCACCCGCTTGGGACCAATCACCTTGAGATACTTGAACCACACCTTGGCGTGGGGGTTGCTGCCGGCCTCACCGGCCTTGAGCTGCTCGGCAAAGGCGGTCTCCACCTCGTCCCGGGGCGCCAGATTGCCCTGGTAGATGGCCAGCATGGCGGTGCCGTGTTTTTCCAGACTGTCTGCTTCGGCGACGGTGAATTCACCACTGCGACGCAGGCCACGGGGAAAATGTTTGAAGTCGTTGAAACGCTTGTCTGATTCGAAGCTCATAGTGCTCTTGTTCTGGTTAGTTTGACCTTTGCGGGCAAGTATCATCAGGCTTTTACAGAGTGCAAAATCAATTTTCTCACTATATGGATAAAAATATTTTATTGAACTTGTCGGCGCCGTGCCGACGGGAAACAGTTGGAGCCGTTTGACTAAAAAGTGAGAAAAATAACGGAGTTATGACGCACTTCGTCATGAAATTGTCACCGGAATACCCCGTTTTTTGCCAAGGAAAAGGGCGCACAGCGGCGCCCTTTGGGTGTCATTGTCAGCGCAGGCCGGCAGGGGCCAAACGGCTTGGGATCACTCGATCATCGCCGGCTGTGCCTGGGCATCGGCGCGCCACAGACGGTAGCGTACCTCGTACTCCTGGGGCACATAGATGACGAAGGGCAGCTTGGAGTTGTAGTTCACGAAGAAGCCCTGACCATAGATCTGGACGAAGCTCTCCTTCTGCTGACCCTCGGGGCAGGCCATCAGGGTGCTGATGGGGTCTGATACCTTGCCCAGGGTCAGGTAGTTGTACCCCCAGCCCTTGACGCTGTGCTGCTCCAGGTTGCCGGCGAAGCGGGGAACATTGCAGTCCACCAGCATCTTCTTGCCCACTTGCAGCTCGACCATCATGTCGGCCTCGTTCTCGACTTCCGGCAGACGGATCACGACACGTTCCTGGTTCACTTCGGCGGCCGGAAACATGCTGATATCAAATTTTTTCGGTTCGGCGGCGAAGGCATGGCCGCTCAGCAACAAGGCGCCCAGCAGGCTAAAACGCAATACGGTTTTCATCTGTACCTCATGGGATTGGTCTATCGTCGCTAGACTAACCGCTCTGTGCCTTTCATACCAGCGCTCTGCCACGCAATTCCTGCCAGTTCGGCCACACAATGACGTGATCTGGTTATTTTCTGACGATGTGCCGAGCGGTCGTACCGATCCGGGCAGGAAACGGCTGGCAGAGCCTCTCTGCCAGCCGGGCACTCAGCGTACCAGCAGCACCTGCTTGGCCCAGGAACCGGGTGCGCGCATGCCGACGGCGCCACTGGTGATGTCCAGATAGGCGACGCCCCTGCTGGCGGGCACCGGGGTCGAGGACCAGAGGTAGACATAGCCGTCGTTCACCTCCTTCCCGTCCCCGGCCATGGCGCGGGGGAAGAGGGTTTCGTTGAGGGCGGGTTTGTAGCAGGCGGACTCCAGTATGCTGGTGAGCTCCTTGATGGTGGGCAGGCGCCAGTCGGTGTGGCCGCCAAAACCGTGGAGGGCATGGCTCGGTTCGGTGCGGATCCGCTCTGCGGTCAGCAGGGCCTGCTGCCAGTAGAGCCGGGTCGGCTCGCCGCTGCAGCTCCCATCTTGCCAGCGTTGGCCGAGCTGGCATCGCATCCAGGTGAGGCCGGAGGCACGGTCGGTGACGGTGCCGTTGCCGCGATCCAGGAAGCGGGAGCTGGGACTGGTGCGCGGCAGGGTGTCGTCGCAGATGGCGATGGCCAGTGCCAGCGGGCTGCACAGGGTGAGCAGCAGGGTCAGAAGAGACTTGTTCATCGGGTTACCTCGGCCACCAGGCGCAGTTGCAGGACATTGACATCATCAGGGTTTTGTACGGCAAAGGGGTAATCGGTGCCCGCATCCTCACCGAGGAACAGGGGACTGATGACCGCCAGGGGAACGCTCTCGAGGCGCCGGGACGGCGTCAGGGTCTGGGTCCAGTAATTGCCGTCGAAGTAGCTGTTGGCGGTGCCGACATCGGGGAAGTAGCGCACATCCAGGGTGACCAGCTGGCCATCCTGGCGGGCGAGGGAGCCGTAGTGCTGCAGGCTGCCGAGCTCCTGGGCCGTGGGCAGGCGCCAGCCCTGGATGCCACACAGCTGCTGTGCATTGAGCCACTGACGATACTGCTCTGTGGTGCAGATGGTCTCGCCGCTCGGGCAGGCTTCATCCAGTTCGGCTTGCAGGGGTTGATAGTCGTCGAGGGCCCAGGCAAAGACCCTGTGCAGATCCCGCGGACTGTCGGCATCTTCGAGCTTCTTCTCCCAGATGAGGCCGGTATTGAGATCCTCCACGCACTCCCAGTCGGGGGCATTGTCCGCCAGGGGCTGCCCCTTGCCGTCCAGCTTGTGATAGCGCAGGGGCGCCTGGTCCAGGCTCGCCTCCTGGCCCGGGTGATCGGCAGGCTCCTGGGTCAGCAGGTAATCCACCCCGTCCGTGTAGGTGGTGACGCCGCTGGCGGTCACCAGGGCCCTGGGTTGCTGCTGCGCCAGCACGCTGGCAAGCCGGCTCTGCTGGCTCAGCAGTTCTGGGCTGGCGGCAAAGTGGCGGGCGAGCTCGGGCAGCAGGGTGACCAGCCCCTGCCAGATCTGGCGCAGGCGCTCGCCCTCGGCGAGACCGGGCAGGGTGGCGACGTCAGCGCGCGCCGCCAGGGCCAGCTCGCCGAGGGCTCCATTGAATCCTTCCAGCTGCACCAGGGCCGCGAGTCCCTGACCCGGTTGCAGGGGCGCCAGGGCGCGCAGCAGCTCGGTCAGGGCCTGGGCTGGCGGCAGCCCGTCCGCGACCCGGGTCTGCAACAGGGTGCTCAAGGGGGTGGGTGTGAGGGTCTGATCATCCAGGCGCGCCGCCGGGTGGGTCAGGGTCAGGGCGCCCGGATCCTGGGGGATGAACAGTAATGGGCTGGTGAGCAGGCCGGGGGCGCTGGCGCTCAACTGACGGGCACCGGCCTCGCCACTGACCGCGGGCTCGCCGGCCTCGCAGTCGTCGTTCTGGTTCAGGTTGGCGCACAGGGTACCCGCCGCTGGCAACTGGACCGTGAGGCGATAGTCGGGGGGCGTCAGGGGCGCATCGTCGGACTCGCCACCACCACAGGCGCTGAGCAGGGGGGCCAGCAGGCAGGCCAGCGGGGTCATTCTCATCTTCATGTCTCGTCCTTGGAGGGGCCTTGGCCCCTCTCTTCTTTATATGGAAAAAGTCAGTGGCGACGCAGGCGGCGCCAGAGGGCCAGCGGCAGCAGCCAGAGCAGGTTGAGGGCACCGCCACCGCTGCTGTCCGCGGTGTCGAAGTGGATGATGCCGTCATCGGGCAAGGGGGCTGGTTTGCCACACTGGGCGCCGGTGCGCTGGCTGATGCTCCAGCCGTTGATGCGGCCCTGATTGCCCGGCTTACGGTCCACCACCTCCAGGGTCCAGCGACCGGCCAGCGGCTCCCCTTCCAGGGCGGCGAAGGGTTGCAGGGGCAGCAGCTCGGTGGGGAATACCCCTTTGAGCCGTGGCAACGGGCTGTACCCCTTGTCCCAGATCTGGATGCGGGTGCCGGAGGGGGAGTTGAGCCAGATCTCCAGCTCATCCAGGGCCTGGTGCTGCAAGTCCAGGTTCAGTTGCAGGCGATCGCTCACCCTGGCGTCGCTTTTTTCCAGCACCAGGCTGGTTTCGCTGATGCCGCGCACCTCCTCGCTCTGAGCATCTTTGAGGGCCAGCGGCTGGCCGCTGGCCCGGCTGATGACGGGGGCGCCTATGGGCAGGGTGAGGGACTGCTGCCACTGACGCTCGGTCGGGCTGGTGCCGCTCATGGCGAGGCTCACCGGCAGGCTCACCTCATCGCCACAGGCCAGCGGGCTGGTGGCCAGCAGCCGCAGGGTGGCGATGGTGCTGGCGCCGGCCGCCAGTGTGGTCGGCTGCCAGGCCAGGGGATCGGCCTGCAAGCCGGCGGGCAGGGACAGGGTCAGGGCGTTGAGGGTCACCGGGGCGCTGCCGGGGTTGCTGAGGTTCAGCTGCACCGACTGGCGCTGATCCAGCACAAGGGCGCTGCCCTCGGCCAGGGCGACGTTGACGGGCGCCTGCAACAGGCCGTGCTGGCGGAAGGCCTGCTCCAGATGGCGGGCATAGGCGCGCGCCGGGTAGAGCCGGGCCGCCGTGTCCACTGTGATGCGGGCCAGCTGCGGCATGCGGATGGCCGGGCCCAGGCCGAAGTGGGATTCGATGACGAGGCGATCGAACTCGTCCCGCGCCCCTTCCCCGTGCTCGGCCACCGACGCCAGCAGGGCCTGGAACAGCGGGGTGCCCCACAGCTGATCCCCGTTGCTGCCGTTGATGGTGCGGTGGGCCGGGTAGTGGTAGTCCGGGTGGTAGCGGGCCCGAGCATCGTCCAGCTGGCGCGGGGCGCGGTCGGTGAAGCGGGCATCCCAGTTGAACACCATGGCGGGCTCGAACTGGCGGCCCGCCTCGCTGCGCTGGCGATGGCTGGCGGCCAGGAAGTCGCCGAAGCCCTCGCCGATGGCGCCCCAGTCACCCTCTTCCCCGAGATCCGGCAGGATGTGGTGCTGCACGCCGTGGCCGAACTCGTGCCAGATGACCATGGGATCCTCGGCATCGGGGACGCCGCTGCGGCCCAGCTCCAGCCTGCGCTCGAACGGATCGTAGAGGGAGTTGTCCTGATAGCCTGCGTCCGTGTCGATGTCGAGGGCGCCGGGGATGAGGTCGGTGAAGCCGAGCGCCTTGAGGTGGCGCTGGGCCAAGTCCAGGTGGTAGTAGGCGTTGATGTCGGCAAAGCCCGGATCGTCCCGGGTCAGGCGAAAGGCCTGCTGGTTGTCTGCCCCGTAGGGGGCAGTAGTGGGCTCGATGGCATCCACCACTCGTGCATGGGGGCCGCTCAGCACATAGTCAGTGCCCAGCTGGCTGACCGGCAGTGCCACCTTGTCCTGATAGGCGGCATCCGCCAGCACCAGGGCCTGGTGCCAGACCAGGCTGGCGTCTTGCAGCTGGGTGCGGGGATCGGGATCGAACACCCGCGCCAGGACCCGCAGATCCCCCGCATCCGGGGTACGCAGCGCCTGGGTGCTCGCCTGATCCCCCCAGCGGCCGAGCTCGCGATCGCCGTCGCAACTGGCAAACAGCTGGACTCGGCTGGCCTTGGCATTGCCCGCCTTGTGCTCGCTCACCCGCTGGCGCAGGGCCGGCACCAGGGAGTCGCCGTCGCGCCAGTACCAGGCTTCGACCTGTCCCAGCGGCACTATCTGGCTGCCATCGGCGCGCAGCAAGTCCAGCAGGGGATCCAGGCTGGTGCTGGGATCGCAGCCGGGCGCTGCGCTCTGCAGGGGGCGCAGATTGTGATAGAGGCGCCAGGGTCTGCCGGCGCTGTCTATGCTGACGGCGGCCTGGGTGGTGGCCACCGGCAGGCCGTTGACCAGCATGCGGAAGCTATGGTGGTGGCCGAGCAGGCTGGCCCTGTCGTAGTCGGGGGCGAGGAGCACACCGAGGCGCTGCTCGAGCCAGCGCTTCGGCGTGGTGGTCAGGGGTTGTTCATCGACAAACTGCAGCTCGGCCGCCAGCAGGGGCTGGGCGAGCAGGGTCGCCGCCAGCCAGAGGGCCAGGGAGGAGGGTTTCATGGGTGACTCCAAAACAGAAAAGGTGAATGCGGACATCAGTGACGGACCCCCGCCAAGGAGAGCAGGAAGGCATACTCCCGGGCTGCGCGCAGCTCGGCCGTGCGGGGATTGGCCAGGTGACCCCCCTCGAGTTCGGTGTGCAGCAGATAGGGGCCGGCCCCTGTGCTGTGGGCCCGCAGGCGGGCCAGCCACTTGAGGGGCTCCCAGTAGGGCACCTGGCTGTCGTGCAGCCCGGCCGTCACATAGAGGGGCGGGTAGGGGGCCGCGTGCAGGTTGTCGTAGGGGCTCAGGCGGCGCATGGCCGCATAGTCGGCCGGGATGGCCGGGTTGCCCCACTCCCCGTACTCCTGGCGGGTGAGGGGCAGTTCGGGATCCTGCATGGTGCCGAGCAGGTCGACGAAGGGCACCTGCAACAGGGCCCCGGCGAAGCGGGTCGGCGCCTGATTGAGGGCCGCCGCTACCAAGAGACCGCCGGCGCTGCCGCCCATGGCGAACAGCCGGGCGGGATCGATGGCGGGATCCCGGGCCAGGCTCTCTGCCACCGCCAGGAAATCGTCCACGCTGTGTTGCTTCTGCTGGCCGCGACCCTCCTTGTACCAGGCCTCTCCCAGCAGACCGCCGCCTCGCACATGGGCGATGGCGTAGACGAAGCCGCGATCCAGCAGGCTCAGCACCTGGGGCTGGTAGTAGGGGCGCATGGGGGTGCCGTAGGCACCATAGCCGTAGAGCAGCAACGCCTTGGGGGCCTGAATGTCCTTGCGCCACACCAGGGAGACAGGCACCCGGACGCCATCCCGGCCGACGACCCAGCGCCGCTCGCTTTGGTAGGGAGAGGAGGAGGCTGGCTGCTCCTGGCTCCAGGTGCCGGAGCTCAGATCCAGCCAGCGCTGGTGCGGCGCCTCGGCCATGCCCTGGCGGCGGATGAGTACCCGTGCCCCTGCGGGATCCTGGCTGCCCTGGATCCAGGCCGTGCCGGCCCCTTCGGTGAGCGCCAGGCTGTGGGTCAGCTTGCCGCCTGCATCCAGCACATCGAGCCAGTCGTCCCCGGCCTTGCGGTATTGCAGCACAGTGTGGTTGGCAAACAGGCGCCACTTCTCGAGCTCCCAGCCCTCGCCTGACCAGAGGGGTTGCCAGGGCCTGGTCGCTACCTGAGCCAGGCTGGGCGCCTGATAAAGACCCATGGCTCCAGCCCGGTTGCTCTTGACAAGCACCCTGTCCCCCTGGGTATCCAGATAGTACTCGAGCCCGCGCTCACGGGGCTTGAGCAGGGTGGGGCCTCCCTCATCCAGCAGGTATTGCTCCGAGCTGTCGTGGTTGTTGCTCTGCAAGATGAGGTGGCGCTTGTCCGTGGTGCGATAGAGGCTGAGCAGCCAGGCGGGATCGGCCTCCTGGTGCACCAGCGCCTCCTTGCCTGCCTGCCAGGCCCACAGCTGCCAGGGGCGCAGGGTGTGGCGCTCGTTGGCGACCGTATAGAGGGTTGTGCCATCCAGGCTCCAGAGCAGATCGCTGGCGCGGTGTGGCAAAGAGGCGAGCGTCTCGCCGCTCGCCAGACTCAGCACTGTGATGCGGTAGTCCCTGTCCCCTCGGTTATCTTCGGCCAGAGCAAGCAGGCGGCCATCCGGGTGCAGGGCCCAGGCGGCGAGCGCGTAGTACCCCTTGGCGGGCTGACGGGGGGCCAGCCGCTGGCGGGGATGGGATTGGGCATCGCTGCGTTGCCATAGGCTGCCGTCCGCCGCCATGCGCCACTGGCTGCCGGCCTCGGTCAGCCACTCCTCTGGCAGGGGCTCGCCCCGCTCTCTGGCCTGCCACTCGGCTTGCAGCGTTTTCGCAAGCGGCTGCTGGCCGGCGAGCTGCTGTTCGGTCCAGCGGTTCTGCTCGCGCAGCAGCGTTAGCAGCTCGGGGGCGCGGCGACTGTCGTCACGCCAGCCGCCATAGGGATCGAGGCGGGCAATCTCCCCCTTCATCAGCTGTGGGCGCTCGGAGATAAGGGGCGCGGCCTCCTGGGTTGCCTCAGGAAGCGGGGCGGCAGGGGCCGGGGTGGCCAGCAGGCTGGCCAGTACAAGCAGGCTTTGCATCAGATCCCCACGAAGGTGTAGCGCAGGCTGGCACTGAAGGTGCGGCCGCTCTGGGTGAAGAGCCCGGCGTCGGTACCGGCTTCCAGCCCGGCCACATCCTGATAGCGGGTGTAGCGGGTGTCGAACAGGTTATCGAGCTTGAGGTTGACCTTGAGGGCATCGGTGATCAGCCAGTCCGCCGTCATGGCGAGGCTGAACCAGCCCGCGCTGGTGAGGCAGGCATCCTGGCGCTTGGTCAGGCTGTTGCCACAGCTGGGCACCCTGTCCATGGCGGCGGCGTAGTCCGCCTGTACCCCCAGGCTCCAGTCATGGGTCTGGTAGCTCAGGCGGGTGTTGCCCTCAAGGGGGGTCAGGGTGCGCAGCGCCTCGCCCTGGCTGTCTTCCCCGTCGACCCAGCCGAGCTTGGTGGCCAGCTCCCACTCCTGGGTCAGCCAGTAGCTGGCGGCGATTTCCGCCCCCCAGGTCTCGGCCTTGGCCACGTTGCGGTACTGGCGAAGTATGACGCCGTCACTCAGGCGCAGCCCCACCTCGCGCCAGTCGATGAAGTTGTAGTAACGGTTGTAGAAGAGGGCCGGCTTGATGCTCCAGCTCTCCCCCTCGCCACTGAGTCCCCATTCGAAGCTGTGGCTGGTCTCCTCCTTCAGATCCGTGTTGGCGATGATCTGGAACGGCGGCAGGGCGAAGTAGTGGGGAATGTTGCCGTACACCTTGTCGTAGGAGGGAGCCCGGAAGCCGTTGGCATAGCTGAGCCAGCTGCGCCACTGCTCGTTGAAGCGGTAGCTGGTGGCCAGGCTGGGGGAGAGGTGCCAGCTGTGGTTCTCGCCCTGATTGCCATCTTGCGGGCGCAGCCACTGGTGATCCATGCGCAAGGTGGGGGTGAATTGCCACCGGCCCAGGGTCGCCACGTCGCCGAGCCAGACCCCGGCCCGGTCGGTGCGGGCACTGCTGAAGGGCTCGGACTGGCTGGGCTGGGGCACGCCCGCCTCCAGGCTCAGCTTCTCCACCGGCCGCTCGTGCCGGGTACGCTCCAGCTCGACGCCGTAGCTCAGCTTGTGGGCAAGGTCGCCGGTGACGAGATCCCGGCGCACATCCAGCTCGCTGCCGACGCGGTCTTCGGTGAAGGTTGAGAGCTCTCGCTCGCTGCGGTAGCGGGGATAGCCGCTCAGCAGGTCGTTTTGCAGCAGGCTGCGTTTGTTGGCGCTGTTCTTGGAGTGGTTGCCATAGAGGCTCCAGGTGAACTGATCCGCCAGCAGGCTGCCGAGATCCCTTGCCTCCCAGCCAAGTTTGCCCCCCTGGGTGCGCTGGCTGCCCTGCTCGTGGTATTGGCGCACCAGCCACTTGCCGTCGGGCTGGGGCACTTCGCGTGGCCCCTGATCCCGCTTGGCATTGTCCTCGAAGTAGTCGAGCTCCAGGCGCAGCAGGTGGCGATCGCTTAACGGGAAGCGGGAGCTGGTGGAGGCGCTGAGGCCGTCCAGATCCGCCGGGATGCGGCTCTCGTCATAGTTGGCGGTCTCGTGCCCCTGCCAGCCGGAGAGGCGCAGCAGGTGCTCGCTATCCAGCAGCCGGGCGGCGCCGGTGGCGCTCAGTTTCTGCTTGTCGCTGCTGCCGTCCTGCAGCACCTTGCTGCCGAGATAGGCATCCTGCCCCTGCAGGTAGTCCTCCGGCTGCTTGGTGCTGATGACGATGGTGCCACCGATGGCGTCGGAGCCATGGAGGGAGGAGCCGGCGCCCTTGGCGACCTCGATCTGCTTGACGTCATCGAGATCGAAGCTGAAGCGACCCACCTTGTCGTTGAGGTCATCGGCGCCGAAGCCGTCGCTGACCCGCACCCCATCCTTGATGATGAGCACCCGGTTGCCGCCCATGCCACGGATGATGATGTTTTGCGGCCGACCGGCGGAGCCGGTCACCGAGACCCCGGGTTCGTTCTTGAACACGTCGGTGAGTTCGGTGGCGACCTGGCGATCCAGCTCTTCTTCCGTGATGACTGTGATGGAGCCGGAGACATCGGACAGCTTCTGCTCGATGCGTTGTCCCTTGACCATGATGGTCTCATGGACCTGGGGGAGGGGGGCGGGCGAGCCGATCTGGCCCGGCTCGCTGGCGGCCAGGGCTGTCCCGGACAGCAGCATGGGCCAGTAATAAACGGGTGGTTTCATAAATGATAATAGTTATTGTTTCAGCCTGAGGGGCGCGGATTATTACAGATGAATCCTTTCGCATCAATGACTGATAATCATTATCATTTAAGTTTTATGGTCTTGATCGGATTGGTTTTTCTTGAGAGATGAGTCACTCGCCGAGGGGAATACGTTTTCGGATGACTCTGGCTGGGAGAGAAGGGGGAGGAACGCCACCGGGATCCCGTGGCAATAAAAAGCCCGCCGAGAGGGCGGGCTGATGGGACTGGTCGGCCGAGCTAGGGGGCGCGATAGAAGCGGTTGAGCTCGTTCATCACTTGGATCATGGCGCCCATGTCCGGGGTGGCGTGCTGGATGTGGCGATAGCTGTCCCAGTCGCGCAGCTCGAAGTCACCCTGGCGGTTGAACTCTGTGATGGTCTTGCCCTGATAGATGGCAAAATCCTGCTGGTTGCCCGCCAGCAGCCAGTTGCGCTGGCCCGGGTCGAACAGGGAGCGGCCGCTGCTGTAGTCCCGCTCAGGGTTGCGCACCCCCAGCATATTGGGCATCAGGGTCGGCACCAGATCCATGTGGCTGGTCCCCTCCTCTATGGCGGCGGCGGCGGCCTTGCCGGGCCAGGCCAGCACCAGGGGCACCTGCACCTGGTAGCGGGAGTAGTTGGTGCCTGAGCCCCAACTGTTGCGCTCGGTGTCGTTGAACTCCTGGCCGTGGTTGGCGGTGACGACCACTATGGTCTCATCGCCGAGGCCCTGCTGTTGCAGCTGGTTCAGCATCTGCTCGATCTGCTGGTCGGCATAGAAGACGGCGTTCTTGTAGCGGTTCTCCAGCTTCTGGCGGTTCTCCGGGCGATAGGCGGTGGCCGGGTTGAACCGGGTCAGTTCGGGCTGGAAGGGGCCCTTGACGCCGGCAGGCACCTGATAATCCCCCGGGCCCGACAGATAGACCAGGGAGAACCAGGGCCTGTCGCTCGGGCGCTGGGCCAGCCACTGCTGCCAGTCTGCCACCAGTTTGCCGTCATCTTGCTGCCGTGACACGAACACCTGCTTGCGCAGCCCGGCGAGTATGCTCTGGCGATACTTCTCGGCCTCATCAAGGGAGCCAAACAGGCCGAATTCGTAATCCTGACGCAGCATCTCGTCCAGCAGCACAGGCGGGGTCTTGTCCAGGCGAATGTCGTTGTAGTAGTGGCCGGGCAGCCCATAGAAGAGGCTGAACATGCCCATCACATCGTCGTTGCCGCCGCTCAGGTGATGGCGGAAATTGAGGTGCTGATCCGCATAACGTTGCAGATTGGGCATGTTGATGTTGTTGAGCATGTCATAGCGCAGGGAGTCCACCACCACGATCAGCAGATTCTGATGGGTGGTGGGGGCGCTGACGCTGAGGGGGCGCAGCGGGTAGCGCAAGCGGCTGTCACCATCGCCGTCCTGGGATTCGGCCTTCTTCTCGTACTGATCCAGATCCAGCCAGCCATGCTTGGCCAGGAAGCTCTTGGCCGTCATGGGGTAGGAGAGGGGGAAGTTCGCCTTCTGCATGGTGATGGGCTGATACAGGGTGGCGTCGGCCCAGCTGTTGACCACATGGGTGAGGATGAAGCAGGCGAGCAGGGCCAGCCCCACATGGTTGCCGTACTGACGGCGTTTGCGCTTGTTGATCTTGCGCCACACATAGGCCGACAGCAGCAGTTGCAGCAGGAAGATAGTGGGCACGGCGACGAAGATGATGCTCCAGATAGAGCCCTCTTCGGTCTGTGCCTGTTCCAGCAGCAGTTGCCACACCTGGCCGTTCAAGTGGAACTTGAACAGCCGGAACACCTGGGTGTCGATGAGCAGCAGCACCAGGGCCAGGGTGGCCACCACGGCGGAGACGAAGCGCAGCAGCTTCTCCCTGGGCAGCACGAAGCTCAAGGGGAAGATGGTCAGCAGATAGGTGACGAAACTCAGGAAGGAGAAGTGACCAATCCAGCTGATGATGAGGTAGACGACCCCGAGGGTGGTCGATGGCCAGCCGATGGCGCCCAGATAACGGGTGGCGATCAGCATGGCCAGTATGATGTTGAAGAAGGAGAACCAATGCCCCCAGGTGATCAGGCGAGAAACGTTATCACGATAGGGGTTGCCGGTTTCGACCATAGTGATCCATCTACTTGAAAAACATCAAAGAATGCGAAGAAACTCAATGGGCATCGTGGCGATGATCCACCGAGGCGGTGAGGGCCTGGATGAACTTTTCGGTGATCGCCTGACGCTGGGCCGGGGCCATGCCATTGATGATGTTGGTGGTCAGGTTGCCGAGCACCATCAGGCTGAGATCCACCGGCGCCTTGTGCTTTTCCAGGGCGGTGATCAGGTCGTTCATCAGGGCGTCAAATTGCGCGTTATTGTACTTTGATACGATGGGCATAATCTTGGGTTCATCTCGGTTCAAAGCGCCTTATAATACTTCACCCTTTCGGCTAACACTATGGCTTTGTGACATGAGTCTCGATATCGACAAGATCATTCTTCACTCCCTGCGCCAGGCGGGCGACGGTCAACCCCACGCCGACACCCGCAGCCAGACGCTGGTCCCCGACGAGGCGGTGCAGGGGCTGATGGCAGAGCTGCATCGCATCTACAACGGCAAGGGTGGCAAGGGGTTCGGTTTCTTTGCCGATCCCGAGGCGGCCGTTGCCGAGCTGGCGGACGGTGAGGAGGCGCCCAAGCAACCCTCACCCGCCTTTCGCATCGCCCTCGAGCAACTGCTCGGCGAGCAGATGGAGTTTGTCCCCTTCTCGGTCAACATGACCCAGCTGCTGGTGAAGAATCTGGTGGAGCATGCCCTCGACGAGCAAGGGGTATTGCTGTTTGCCAAATACAACTACGTCGGGGTCGATTACCTGATGATTGCCCTGCTGGAGGGCAAGGAGAGCGTGACCGTGAGCGAGGCGCTCGAGCTCAGCCATATTCAATATCTCGACATCGGCAAGCTTAATCTGGTGGCCCGCATCGATTTGACCGAATGGCAAACCCAGCCCGACTCTCGCCGTTATATCACCTTCAGCAAGGGGCGGGTCGGACGCAAGCTCGGGGATTTCTTCCTCGATGTATTGGGGGCCCGGGAAGGCATGGATGCCAAGCTGCAAAATAAAGGCCTGCTGCAGGCGGTGGACGATTATTGCGACAGCCAGCAGCTGGAGGCGGCCGAGCGCAATGATTACAAGAAGCAGGTCTTCAAATATTGCAGCGAGCAGGCCAGCGCCGGCGAGGAGATAGAAATTCGCGAATTGTCCGCCGAATTACCGGGGGACGATGATCTCGATTTCTACAGCTTCATCGGCAAGGAATATGAGCTGGAGGATCGCTTCCCGGCGGACCGCTCCACCCTGCGTGGCCTCACCAAGTTTGTCGGCTCCGGCGGCGGCCTGACCCTGAGCTTCGAGCAGAAGCTACTGAACAGCCGGGTCTTCTACGATCCCCAGACCGATACCCTGACCATCAGGGGGGTGCCGCCCAACCTCAAGGATCAGCTCACCCGCTCCTCGTAATGTGATCCGCCCCTGATTTTTGCCAAAAAGGCACCCGGCTTAGCCCGGGTGCCTTTTTATTTTGCCTGGGGAGACGGCAAGAAACCGGGTAGGTGCTTTAGTTAGCAAATTAAACAGGGAAGTAGCGTTGAAAGGGTTTTCAGTCCAATGAAAACCCTTTCAATTATGTAATTTTGTTTCAGTAAGGTAACTGGTTTACCTTATTAGTAAGCGAATATGGCCATAAAATGCGGTAACTACCTGAAACAAGAAAATGTTTTCAGAACTTTTTGGAAAGAAATACGTAATTGCATTTCAAAAATGCGAGTTGCGTCATGTGAGGCAATTGAGCTTTGGGATAATATTAATTCCGCACACAATGCTCTTGCAGCACGGTACAACAACAAGGACAAGGCTCATGAAAAAGACATTACTCTCTTCTCTGATCGGTTTGGCTACCCTGGGTGTGGCTTGCTCTGCTACCGCAGCCATCGATGAAGGCCAGCTGACCATCTGGATCAACGGCGACAAGGGCTATAACGGCCTGGCCGAAGTAGGCAAGCAGTTCGAAGCCGAGACCGGCATCAAGGTGACCGTGGCTCACCCGGACCAGGTCGAAGTGAAATTCCAGCAAGCGGCCGCCACCGGCAACGGTCCGGATATCTTCTTCTGGGCCCATGACCGTTACGGTGAGTGGGTCAAGTCCGGCCTGCTGGTGCCCGTCACCCCCAATGCCGACGAGAAGGCCAAATTCGAACAGTTCGCCTGGGATGCCATGTCCGTCGATGGCAAGACCTACGGTTACCCGGTTGCCGTTGAAGCCGTGAGCCTGATCTACAACAAAGACCTGCTGCCCGAGCCGCCCAAGACCTTCGAAGAGATCGCCAAGATCGACGAAGCCCTGAAGAAAGACGGCAAGCGCGCCATCATGTGGGCCTATGACACCCCCTATTTCAGCTATCCGCTGGTGGCTGCCAACGGCGGCTACGCCTTCAAGAAGACCGCCACCGGCTATGACGTGAAAGACACTGGCGTCAACAACGCGGGTGCCAAGGCTGGCGTGGGCTACATCGCCGACATGATCAAGTCCGGTCACCTGGAGAAGGGCATCGACTACGGCGTCATGGATGCCAAGTTCAACAAGGGTGAAGTGGCCATGATGATCAACGGCCCCTGGGCCTGGAGCAACCTGGACAAGAGCGGCATCAAGTATGGCGTCGCCCCGCTGCCGACCCTGAATGGCAAGCCGGCCAAGGCCTTCGTCGGCGTGCTGGGTGCCACCATCAACGCCGCCAGCCCGAACAAGGATCTGGCCATCGAATTCCTGGAAAACTACCTGCTGACCGACAAGGGTCTGGGTGCGGTGAATGCGGACAAGCCCCTGGGCGCCGTGGCACTCAAGTCCTTCCAGAAGACCCTGGAATCCGATGCCAACATCAAGGCGACCATGATGAACGCGCAAAATGGCGAACCGATGCCGTCCGTGCCCGAGATGAGCCGTTTCTGGTCTTCCTTTGAAACAGCCCTCAAGAACGTCACCTCAGGTCGTCAGGGCGTTGATGAAGCCCTGGATACCGCTGCCAAGCGTATCGTTCAGTAAGCATGTACCAGGGAGGCCCTCGGGCCTCCCCTCTCTCCTCCCCTTGGCGTAATAAGGTTGAATGGCATGGAAGTAGTACCTTCTTCTATAGAATCCAATGCCGGTCCCGATAACAAGCACACCTGGCTTAAGTGGACCATGGCGGCGCTGATTGCCGTGCTCAACGGCTATGCGGCCGTGATGATGTATGCCAGCGGCGAATGGGTGTTTGCCCTGCTCGATCTGCTGGTGGTCTCCGTTGGCCTCTATGTATTCATGAACAAGAAGACCTATGCCCATCGCTACATCTTTCCCGGTGTGGCAGGCATGGTGGTCTTCATCATCTTCCCGCTGGCCTACACCATAGGCATAGCGTTTACCAACTATTCAGGCGCGAACCTGCTCTCGGTCGAGCAGGCGCGTAATTACCATCTCAAGAAGAGCTACAAGGTCGCCGGCGGCGAGTTTGATTTCACCCTGCTCAAGGGGGAGAACAACCAGTATCAACTGCTGCTCACCCAGGATGGTCGCAGCTTCGTCAGCCCCTCCCTGGCGCTGATGGACAACCAGAATCGCATCCAGGCCGAGCGTCAGGCGAATGTGATTGATACCGATCAGCAGGTCACCCTGGTGCCCCTCGAGGGAGAGCCGGCCTTCCAGCCTGCCCCCATTCGCGAGATCATCGCCCACCGCACCCACCTCTCCGAGCTGGATCTGGTGCTGCCCGAGGGGGGCGTCCAGCTCACCATGAGCAGCCTGCGCAAGTTTGCGGCGCAAAAGCCCCTCTACACCCAGCTGACGGACGGTGTGGTGCTGAAATCCGGGGTGATGATCAAGGAGAGCAACCTGCTGCGGGACAACCAGCGCAACGAGCTGATGATGCCCAATCCCGAGACCGGTTTTTACCAGTACATCGACGAGCAGGGTCAGTTTGTCGGCAAGAGCGTGGCTCCGGGCTTCGTGGTGGCCGTCGGTTGGAAGAACTTCACCCGCATCCTCACCGATCCGGGTATCCAGGGGCCCTTCTTCCAGATCTTCGTCTGGACCGTCGTCTTCTCCACCTGTTCCGTGCTGTTTACCCTGGCCATCGGCATGGTCGTCGCCTGCCTGGTACAGTGGGAGCAGCTCAGGGGGCGGGGCTTCTACCGGGTCATGCTGATCCTGCCCTACGCCATCCCGGCCTTTATCTCCATCCTGGTGTTCAAGGGCCTGTTCAACCAGAACTTCGGCGAGATCAACCTCTTCCTGGAAGCGGCGTTCGGCATCAAGCCGGACTGGTATACCAACCCCTTCCTGGCCAAGGTGATGATCCTCATCGTCAACACCTGGCTCGGCTACCCCTACATGATGATCCTCTGCATGGGGCTGCTCAAGGCCATCCCGGACGATCTCTACGAGGCGTCCGCCATGGACGGCGCCGGCCCGGTCCAGAACTTCTTCAAGATCACGGTGCCGCTGCTGATGAAGCCGCTCACGCCGCTGTTGATTGCATCCTTTGCCTTCAACTTCAACAACTTCGTGCTTATCCAGTTGTTGACCAACGGGGCGCCGGACATCATAGGGGCCAGTACCCCGGCCGGGACCACGGATCTGCTGGTGAGCTACACCTACCGGATCGCGTTCCAGGGTTCAGGTGGCCAGGACTACGGTCTGGCCAGCGCCATCGCCACCGCCATCTTCCTGATTGTCGGGGCCCTGGCACTGCTCAACCTCAAGCTTTCCAAAGCTGATCAACTGTAAGGGGCGGTCAATGGCTATCGTACAACCCAAGTCTGTCAAATACCGGGTGTGGGCCACCCACCTGGTGATGTGGTGCTTCCTGGCGTTGATCATCTTCCCGTTGATCATGGTTATCGCCATCTCGTTTCGTAACGGCAACTTCTCGGTGGGGGAGATCATCCCCACCAACCCGACCCTGGATCACTGGAAGCTGGCGCTCGGCATGACCATCACCAACGCCGATGGCAGCGTCACGCCGCCACCGTTCCCGGTGCTGACCTGGCTGTGGAACTCCATCAAGGTGGCCGGGGTCACGGCGCTGA
Organism: Aeromonas crassostreae; assembly: GCF_054052445.1. NCBI lineage: Bacteria > Pseudomonadati > Pseudomonadota > Gammaproteobacteria > Aeromonadales > Aeromonadaceae > Aeromonas > Aeromonas crassostreae. Next base: position 39,203 of record NZ_JBSTYM010000013.1, read on the forward strand.
TGATAGTGGTGCTCTCCACCACCTGTGCCTACGCCTTCGCTCGCCTGCGCTTTCGTGGCAAGCAAACCATCCTGAAAGGCATGCTGATCTTCCAGATGTTCCCGGCCGTGCTGGCCCTGGTGGCCATCTATGCGCTGTTCAACAAGATAGGGGAGTACATTCCCTGGCTTGGCCTCAACACCCACGGTGGCCTGATCCTGGCCTACATGGGGGGCATAGCGCTGCACGTGTGGACCATCAAGGGCTACTTCGAGACCATCGACTCTTCCCTGGAAGAGGCGGCGGCCATCGATGGCGCCACCCCCTGGCAGGCATTCAGGTTGATCCTGCTGCCCCTGTCGGTGCCCATCCTGGCGGTGGTCTTCATCCTCTCCTTCATCGGCGCCATCACAGAGGTGCCCATGGCCTCCATCCTGCTGCAGGATGTGGACAATCTGACCCTGGCGGTCGGGGCCCAGCAATACCTCTATCCCCAGAACTACCTGTGGGGTGACTTTGCCGCAGCCGCCGTGCTGTCCGGTCTGCCCATCACCCTGGTGTTCCTGCTGGCCCAGCGCTGGCTGGTCGGCGGCCTCACCGCCGGTGGTGTGAAAGGTTAAATGGCGTCAAAGGTTAAGGTTTATGGCCGGGGGAGCCGACTCCCCCCGCCGTCACGATTTGCAAAGATTCAAGAGCGGAGCTCGTCATGGCTGAAGTAGTACTCAACAACGTTCGCAAGAATTACGATCCGGCGGTTCACAAGGACACGCTGCGCAACATCAACCTCTCCATCAAGGAAGGGGAGTTCATCGTCTTCGTCGGCCCGTCCGGCTGTGGCAAGTCCACCCTGCTGCGGATGATCGCGGGTCTGGAAGACATCACCAGCGGCGAGCTGACCATAGGCGGCCGCTACATGAACGACGTGCCCCCGGTGGAGCGCAACGTCGGCATGGTGTTCCAGTCCTACGCCCTCTATCCCCACATGAACATCTACGAGAACATGGCCTTTGGCCTCAAACTCAAGAAGATGGGCAAAGACGACATCCACAAGCGGGTGATGCGCGCCGCCGAGATCCTCGGCCTCGAGCCCCTGCTCGAGCGCAAGCCCAAGGCCCTCTCCGGTGGCCAGCGCCAGCGGGTGGCCATCGGCCGCAGCATAGTCCAGCAGCCCCAGGTGTTCCTGTTCGATGAACCCCTGTCCAACCTGGACGCCGCCCTGCGGGTCAAGATGCGCATCGAGATCGCCAAGCTGCACAAGGAGCTCAACTCCACCATCATCTACGTGACCCACGATCAGATAGAGGCGATGACCCTGGCGGACAAGATAGTGGTGCTGAGCCCCCTCAAGGGGGAGGCGACCAGCAACCTGGAGCAGTTTGGCGCCCCGCTCGACCTCTACCACAACCCGGACAACAAGTTCGTGGCCGGTTTCATCGGCTCGCCCAAGATGAACTTCCTCTCCGGCGAGCTGGCGGAGATAGGCGAGCAGGAGTGCCTGATCACCCTGGCGTCCGGAGATCGGGTGCGCGCCCGGGTCGATGCCCGGCGCGGCGCGGTCGGCGACAAGGTGGAGCTGGGGGTGCGCCCCGAACATCTGGTGACCCTGGATCATCCCCATGCCCACAGCAAGGTGACGGGTCAGGTGCAGGTGGCCGAACACCTGGGGGCCGAATCCTTCGTCTACATGGAGGTCGAGGGCCAGGACTTCACCGTCAAGGCCAATGCGGATATCGATGTGGAGGCGGGTCAAGCATACAGCGTCGGCATCCCGGCCGAGGCCTGCTACCTGTTCGATGCCAAGGAGCAGGCATTCCCCCGTACCGCCAAGTACATTCGCGGCTGATCACGCCGCGCCTTGTTGATTGTCATTCAATGCCTTTTGCCGGCCCCCTGGGCCGGCTTTTTATTGGCGGCGAGGCCAGGGATTTGGCCCGGGCAGGGGAGCGCCAGTGATGGCCCTGGCTAGGTTTTGCCCTTGCCCGCGCCGCCCTTGCCGCTGGCGACTCTCGTCTTGCGCTCCCCGCTCTGCCTGCCTTGGGACTCAGGGTCCTGGCTGGCCTTTCTGCTGCGCAGGCGCCTGGCGACATCCGGCACCAGGGTCTGCATGGCGAGGGCGGGGCGCTCATAGCCCTGGTTGTCGATGGGGGGCAGGGTGACGGGGGCGTACTCGATGGCCTGATAGGGGATCTGGCCGAGCAGATGGCTGATGCAGTTGATGCGGGCGCTGCGCTTGTCGTCGGCCTCGACCACGAACCAGGGGCTGTCCGTGGTATCGGTGTAGATGAACATGTCGTCCTTGGCCCGGGAGTATTCGGCCCAGCGCGAGCGGGACTCCAGATCCATGGGGCTGAACTTCCAGCGTTTGATGGGGGTGTTGATCCGGTCGAGGAAACGCTTCTCCTGCTCTTCATCCGACACCGAGAACCAGTACTTGAGCAGGGTGATGCCGGCGCGGGTCAGCATGCGCTCGAACTCGGGACAGGCCCGCAGAAACTCGCGATACTCGTCATCGCTGCAAAATCCCATGACCCGCTCGACCCCGGCCCGGTTGTACCAGGAGCGATCGAACAGCACCATCTCGCCGGCGGCGGGCAGGTGGGCGGCGTAGCGCTGGAAGTACCACTGGGTGCGCTCCCGGTCCGAGGGGGCGGGCAGGGCGGTGACCCTGACCACCCGCGGGTTGAGGGGCTCGGTGATCGCCTTGATGACGCCCCCCTTGCCGGCGGCATCCCGCCCCTCGAACAGCACCACCACCTTGAGCCCCTCCTGCTTGACCCACTCCTGCAACTTGACCAGTTCGGCCTGCAGGGGCAGCAGCGCCCCTTCGTAGGCCTTCTTGCCCAGCCTGTGTCCCTTGTCCTTGCTCATGTGTCTCTCCTCGTTGGCCTCTTGCCAGCTTGCCCCACTCGGCCACCCTGTGCCAGGGCCATATGGTAAACTTGGCTCCACATCAGGGGCGCGGCACCATGACGGTGGCCACGCCAGATCCGCTTGTTCGAGGACATCATGAGACAGTTTGTGGAAATTGACGCCAGCCCGCTCGCCTATCTGGATGAGGGACGAGGACCGGCCATCCTGTTTGGCCATGGTTATCTGATGGATGCCGAGGTGTGGCGTCCTCAGCTGGAGGCGCTCAAGGGGCGCTATCGCTGCATCGTGCCGGAGCTGTGGGGGCACGGCCAGTCTGGGCCCCTGCCTGCCGCCAATGGCAACCTGACCGACCTGGCCGGCCAGATGCTGGCGCTGATGGACAGGCTGGGCATAGCGGAGTTCGTGCTGGTGGGCCAGGGGCTGGGGGGCTGCTGGGGCGTCGAGCTGGCGAAGCTGGCGCCGGCGCGGCTGCGGGGCCTGGTGCTGCTCAACTGCTTCGTCGGCTGGGAGCCCCAGGTGAGCGGGACCCGCTACCAGGGCTGGTTCGATGAGATGGAGGCGGCGCGGCGGGTGCCCAGCGTCATCGCCGCCGAATGGACCGGCCGCTATCTGGCCCATCAACCGGCCCCCCTGTTGCAGCAGGCCATGATGACGCGGCTCGACCAGTGGCCGCCCGAGCGGATCGACTCCCTGGTGCGGCTGGGGCGTCACTGGGTGGGGCGAGAGGATCGCATCGAATGGCTGCAGTATCTCTCCCAGCCGAGCCTGATCATCATGGGGTGCGAGGACGGGATGCACCCGGTGCTGGAGGGCTATCTGATGGCCGAGGAGCTGGGTTGCCCCCTCAGGGAGATCCCCGGGGCCGGTCATCTGGCGAGCCTGGAGCGGCCGGAGGCGGTCACGGCGGCGCTCGAGGCCTTCCTCGCCGTGCTGTGAACGGGCGTTAACCTGGCCCGACACGACAACAGGCCCGCATCATGCGGGCCTGTTGTCGTTGCCAAGCGCCGGCTGGTGCGGGCTTACCAGATATAGCCCAGCCCGACCCCGGCATAGAGCTCGCCGCCATGTTGCACCAGGGGGCTGTCGGCCACATCGTCATCATAGCGTTCGTAGTTGATGCCAAAGCCACCGATCCAGTTGGGGCTGAAACGGTAACTGCCGATGATGGAGGCCATGGGGGAGAGGGTGGTCCCTGTGTTCCACTGCTCCCGATCCGGCGCCACCTCGTCGTCCGAGACACCGCCGAAATAGTAGTTGGCCAGATTGTGACTGCGCAGCATCAGGCCGGCCCCCGGCATGAGCAGCAGCCTGCCGCGCACTATGGGGAAGTTGGCCCAGGCCATCACCTCCTGGCCCTTGCTGTTGCCCGTGACATCGCTGGTGGCTCTCAAGGTCAGCAGGGCATAGGGGGTGACGAGATCGGCACCGAATCCGGCCTCCAGCTGGCCTTTGCGTTTGTGGATGCCATCGAAGAAGGGGTCATCATCCGGATCCAGGTTGCCAAAGCGCACGCGGCCGAAGCCATAGGTGGACAGATCGCCGTCCCGGGAGAGGTAATAGCGGGCCCTGTCCCCCAGATACATCAGGTTGTCACCAAAATAGAGGGCCCCCGGGATGGGCAGCAAGGTGTCATCCTGGTGCTGATAGCGCGCCTGGCCGCCGATGAAGGCGCCGCCCAGCACCAGTCCCTTTGGGATGGGGCTGGCCGGGCTGTCGCTGGCGAAGACGCTGAGGGCCCCCAGGTCGATATCGGCCAGTGCGGGGGTGGCCAGCAGCAGGGCCAACAGGCTGACAAGGGAGGTGGGGCGCCGCGTGCGGACAGAGGGCATGGAGAAATTCCTTGTGATCCATGGACAAGGGGGGCTCGGTCAGACCGAGCCCGGGTGGATGCTGCCAGTGAAGCCTGTTTTGGCGATCCCTTCAAGTCCAGGCACCAGGGCGCCATCGTCAGGGAATGGGCACAGACCCCAGGATCTCAGCCCGCAGGCTGGATCTCTTCGTCCCGCTTGGGCCAGGCATTGATCACCGCCTTGACCAGGGTGGCCAGGGGAATGGCGAAGAAGACGCCCCAAAAGCCCCACAGGCCGCCAAACACCAACACGGCGATGATGATCACCACGGGGTGCAGGTTGACCGCCTCCGAGAAGAGCAGGGGCACCAGCAGGTTGCCGTCGAGGGCCTGGATCACCAGGTAGGCGACCATCAGCCAGGCAAACTCGGGGGTGAGTCCCCACTGGAACAGGGCCACCATGGCCACCGGCACCGTCACCACGGCCGCGCCTATGTAGGGGATGAGCACCGAGAGGCCGACCGCCACCGCCAGCAGGGCGGAGTAACGCAGCCCCATCAGGGCGAAGGGGAGATAGGTGGCGATGCCGACGATGAGGATCTCGATCACCTTGCCCCGGACATAGTTGATGATCTGATCGTTCATCTCCACCCAGACCCGGTTGACCAGGGTGCGGTTGCGGGGCAGGAAGCGGCGCAGCCCCCCCAGCAGCACGCCCTTGTCCTTGAGCATGAAAAAGACCATCAGCGGCACCAGGATCAGGTAGATGAGCAGGGCGACTAGGTTGATGAGGGAGCTCAGGGAGGCGGTCACCAGCTTCTCGCCACCGCTCAGGATGCGCTGGCGAATGTTGTCGATCAGCGTCTCCACCAGGCTGATGTCGATGAGTTCTGGGTACTTCTCTGGCAGGGTGCGCACCGCGTCCTGGGCATGGGCCAGCATGGCGGGGGACTCTTTGGCCAGATTGATCCCCTGGCTGAACAGGGTCGGCACCAGGCCGAGCAGGGCCAGCACGGCGAGCACCAGAAACAGCAGCAGCACCAGGGCGGTGGCCGGGGTGCGGCCCAGGCCCAGTCGCTGCAAGCGGCTCACCGGCCACTCCAGCAGATAGGCCATCACCACGGCCACCAGCAGGGGCGCCAATATGTCGCCAAACAGCCAGAGGGTCGCAAAGCAGAACAGCAGCAGCAGGAACAGGGTGACGGCGTTGGGATCGGAGAATCGGGTCTGATACCAGCGCTTCAGGACTTCAAACATGGGTACTCCTCAACAACAGGGTGGCTCCCCGACCGTCAATTGCAGCTGCAAGTGCGCAGGGGTCTGCCGACACAGCACCACGGTATGGCCCTGGCGCGTCAGATAGGCCGGAATGTCCCGTCGCGAGCCGGGATCGGCCAGGCTGATGGCCAGGATTTGGCCCGGTCTGGCCTGACGCAGCCAGAGTTTGACCATGATGAGCGGCTCGGGACAACGATAGGGGGTCAGATCCAGATGCTCCATAACGGCTCCAGCGGGTGAGACGCCGTTATTATGGCCGCGATGGGGGCCTGAAACAACGCTTGTGGGGCGCCGGGGGCGAGGGTATCCTGCCGAAGACCCTATTTGGAGATAGCGATAACGTGGCACGTTTTTCCCCCCTGACGGCAAGCATTCCCCTGTTGTTCTCCCTGATGAGCGCCAGCTTCACCGCCCAGGGCAACAACCAGCTGCCCGACATCGGCACCGCCGGCGTCGCGGCCCTGCCCATCGAGCAGGAGGTGCGCTACGGCAATGCCTTCATGCGTTTCGCCCGCGCCGGTCTGCCCGTTATCGACGACCCCGTGCTCAACCAGTACATTGACGACCTGGGTCAGCGACTGCTCACCAACGCCGACGGGGTGCGCTTCCCGTTCACCTTCTTCCTGGTCAACGATCCCAGCATCAACGCGGCGGCCTTCCTGGGCGGCCGGGTCAAGATACACACGGGTCTGTTCCTCTACGCCGACAGCGAGAGCGAACTTGCCTCCGTGCTGGCCCATGAAATCACCCACGTGACCCAGCGTCACATCGCCCGCTATCTCGAGTCCCAGGCGAGCAGCACCGCCATGACCCTGGCCGGTCTGGTGGGCTCCATCGCCCTGGCGGTGATCAACCCCACCGCCGGCATCGCCGCCCTGCAGACCACCCTTGGCCTCTCCATGCAGTCGGCCATCAACTACACCCGGGACAACGAGTACGAGGCGGACCGCATCGGCATGAAGACGCTGTATGACGCCGGTTTCGACCCCAGCGGCATGGCGACCTTCTTCCAGAAGCTGGCGGCGGAGTACCGCTATGCCAGCAAGCCCCCCGAGATGCTGCTGACCCACCCCCTGCCGGAGACCCGCATCGCCGAGGCCCGCGCCCGGGCCGCCAGCTATGGCACGCGCAACCTGGCTCCCAGCCTGGACTTCTGGTTCGCCAAGGTGCGGATCCAGACCCGCTTCGGCACGGAGCGCCAGGCCGCCCTGCTCACCTTCTTCGAGCAGCGCATCGCCAAGGGGGATTACCCGCAAAAGGATGCCGCCCTCTATGGCAAGGCCCTGGTGCTGCTCCAGCTCAAGCGCATCGATGAGGCCGATCTCATCATCAAGGAGCTGGCCAGCCGCCACCCCGAGGATCTCTTCATCCTGGATGGCCAGACCGACATCGATCTCGCCAAGGGGCGCGGCAGCCAGGCCATCGCCCGCCTCGAGCAGTTCAGGCGCCGGATGCCCGACAACGAGGTGGTGGTCATCAACCTGGGCAACGCCTACCTGGAGAGCGGCAATGCCGCCAAGGCCATCGCCATCCTGGACCCCTACGCTCGGGAGCATGAGGAGAGCAGCCTGACCTGGGGCCTGCTGGCGGATGCCTATCGCAAGGCGGGCCGGCTGGAGGAGCTGCACATGGCGCGGGCCGAGACCCTCTCCCTGCGGGGGGACTACCAGGCCGCTATCGACGAGCTGATCGTGGCCCGCGGCAATACCAGCAACAAGCTGAGCCTGGCACGCATCGAGGCGAGGATCACCGAGCTGGAACGGGAGAAGAAGGCCCTGGAGAGCCTCAAGCGGTAAGGGGCTGGCCGCGGGGAAGGGCGCAGTGGGTGACCACTGCCCCCTTTTTGTTGTCTGAGCGCTCCCTCATGGCCGAGGGAGCGTCAGGGTAGCGAGCCGCGCCTCATCGAGCTCCCCCACCAGGGTCTGCACCAGCTTGCCATCGCCATCGAGCAGGTAGCTGGTGGGCAGCTGGCCCGGGCGCGGGAAGGGCAGGGGGGCGCCGCCGTCATTGCGCTGCATGATGGGCACCCGGATGTCGTGGCGGCGGGCGAGCTCGCCGAGCTCGGCCGGGGTCATGGCATCGAAGCTCAGGGCCAGCACCTGCACCCGCCCCTCGGCGTGCAGGGCGTTGAGCAGGGGCATCTCCCGCAGGCAGGGGGCGCACCACTGGGCGAAGTAGTTGACCAGGAGCGGCTTGCCCGCAAACTGGCTCAGGCTGACCGCCTCGCCCCTGGCGTTGCTCAGCTCGGCCGGGGGGCGGCAGGCGGCCAGCAGACAGACCAGGGCCAGCATCCAGATGGTTCTCGGCATCCTTTCCTCCTCGTGTGCGGTTGACGTCGTGACGGACCCGCGCCCGTGAGGGGGCTGTCCCGGCACAAGTTGATAACGGTCCGGTTTCATTTCATCAATGGGAGACGGCCTCCCGGCTTTGCCATACAATAGCGCCGTTTCTTTCCCTCTCATGCGATAAATCAGGGAGTTATCATGAGCGAGACCCAAATTTACCACAATCCACGTTGCTCCAAGAGCCGTGAGACCCTGGCCCTGCTCGAGCAGCACGGCATCCAGCCCGAGGTGGTGCTCTATCTGGAGCAGGCCCCGAGCGAGGCCGCCCTCCGCACCCTGCTGACCCAGCTGGGCTTTGCCGATCCCCGCCAGCTGATGCGCACCAAGGAAGATCTCTACAAGGAGCTGGGGCTGGGGGAGGCGAGCGGCGATGCACTCATTCGCGCCATGCACCAGCATCCCAAGCTCATCGAGCGTCCCATCGTCATCTGCAAGGGGCAGGCCCGCATCGGTCGTCCCCCCGAGCAGGTGCTGGAGATCCTCAAGTGACCACCTTTGCCGCCCGTCTGCTGACCCTGGTCGGCTTCCTCGGCCTGCTGGCCTGGGTCATCATCTGGCACGTCTGGCTCTCTCCCCACCCGGATCTCAACCCCTGGCTGCTGCCGGTGATCTGGACCGTGCCCCTGCTGTTCCCCTTGAAGGGCATAGTGCAGGGCAACCCCTACACCCACGCCTGGGGCAACTTCGTGCTGATGCCCTACTTCCTCCATGCCCTGACGCTCATCACCACGGACGAGGGGGAGCGTTGGCTGGCGGTGGTGGAGCTGGTGTTCACCATCCTCGCCTTCGTCGGCACCATCTATTATGCCCGCCTGCGGGGCCGCGAGCTGGGCCTGAGCATTCGCAAGAAGAAAGAGCAGGCCTGAGTCAGCCCCTTAAGCCAAACGCATAAAAAAGGCCCCATAAGGGGCCTTTTTACCATCCGACAGGATCAGAGCGTGTTCTTGTAGATCTTGCCGTCTTTCATGATCACCTTGAAGTTGTTGGCCGGATCGGCCACTAGGGCGAGCTCCTTGAGCGGGTCGCCATTGACCAGCAACAGGTCGGCCAGCGCCCCCGCTTCCACCACTCCCAGCTTGCCCGGGTAGGGGCTGCGCAGACCCGAGAGGGCCAGCAGTTCGGCGTTGTCATGGGTGGCCATCTTCAGTACCTCGGCCGGGGTGTACCAGGTGCCCATCTTGGCCAGCATGGTGCCCTGATCGGCGGCTGCCTGGGCGCTGAACAGGGCATCGGTACCAAAGGCGGTCTTGATGCCGTACTTCTTGGCCATGGCGAAGGCGTGGTCCGTGCCCTTGTACATCTCAAGCTGCTTCAGACGGTTGGCCGAGCCCTCCGGGAAGGGGGACTTGCGATCGTCGGTGAAGGGCTGCAGGCTCCACCAGACCTTCTTCTCGGCCATCAGCTTGGCGGTGTCCTCGTCGAGCATCTGACCGTGGTCGATGCACTTGACGCCAGCCTCGATGGCCTGGCGCACCGCCTTCGGGGTATAGGCGTGCACGGTCACATAGGTGCCCCAGTTGTCGGCGGCCTCCACGGCGGCGCGGATCTCCGGCACCGAGTACTGGGCCACGTCGATGGGATCATAGTTGGAGGCGACGCCACCGCCTGCCATCACCTTGATCTGGGAGGCGCCCAGCGCCAGCTGCTCGCGGGCACGCTGACGCACCGCATCCGGGCTGTCGGCGACCATGGCCGCATTGGCCTTCTCGCTGAAGGAGTACTGCCCCGCCAGGGCCGGCAGCTCGTTGGGCAGGCGGAAGTCACCATGGCCACCGGACTGGGAGATCATGGCGCCGGCCGGCCAGATGCGCGGGCCATTGGTCAGGCCCATGTCGATCCCCTTCTTGAGGCCGTACACGGGGCCGCCGAGATCACGGGCACTGGTGAAGCCGCGCAGCAGCATGTCGTTGGCGGCCTTGGTCGCCGCCACCGTGGTGAAGGTGATGTCATTGGTCAGCACGGCGATTTGTGGCAGGGTGGCGAACATCAGGTGGGTATGGGCGTCGATAAGACCCGGCATCAGGGTCTTGCCCTGGCCATCGATGCGCTGCACCTCCCCTTCTACCTTGATGTCGCCCTGACTGATCTTGCTGATCAGGTTGCCTTCCACCAGCACCGAGGAGGGGGCGCTGAGGGAACTCCCCTTGCCATCGAAGATGCGAACGTTTTCAAACAAAATGGCGGACTTGGTCGGCTCGGCGGCATGAGCCGAACCACCCGCCAGCAGGGCGCCGCACAGGGCGCTACAGAGCAATCGCAATGACATGAAGAGATCTCCTTGGGTCTTGAGGGAAGGGATTCTAGTCTAGCCCCGCGCTATCGGCCTGAATCCAGACTGAACGAAACAGCAGTTTCCTCCTTTTTTGGGTTCCAGAACAGCCCCCATTCTGCGGGCACCCCTCTCACCCCTCCGGGTTGTCGAGCGTTTCCGCTTCACCCATTACTCAAGCGAGCCCCATGGCTGGCGCGCCGTCTCGGCCCTGCGACAACCGGTCTGGAGGGGTCGCCCTGGCGGCGGCTCATGGTCGCCAGGTGGCGCGATAGTGGGCGAGCTGGCGCGCGCTGTGGCCCATCAGTTGGGGATAGAAGCGCAGGAAACCCTGCTCGCTGGCGTGCCAGGCCTCCTCGTCCAGGGTGGCGAGGGCCTGACCCAGGGGGAGTGGGCGGCGCAGGCGGCGGCCGATGCCATCGAGGGCCAGATCCAGCCCCTCCCGCTGTCGGTAGGAGGCGATCCAGTCCTGCTCCGCCATCCGCTTGAGGGGCAGCGGCAGCCCATCCGGCAAGGCATGGTGATCCGCCAGCAGCTGCGCATAACTCTGCTGCAGGAAGCGGGGCAGGGGATCCGGGCAAAATTGCGGCCAGTGGCCACAGAGCCAGTGGTCGTAGAGCATGTCCACCAGGATGCCGCCAAAGCGGCGCCAGGGGGGCGCGAAGCGGGCGACCACCGCCCTGTGCTCCGGGTGGGCGTCGGTGAAGGCGTCTATCTTGCGGTGCAGCCAGATCCCCTCATCGAAAGGGGCCGCAAGGCCAGTGGGCAAGGGGCCCTTGATGAAATCCCCCAGCAGATTGCCGGTGAGGGAGCTCTGGGTATGGGCCGCCAGATGGAGGTGTGCCAGAAAATTCATGGGGAAGCGGGAGGGACCTTTGCTGGGGTGACTGCTGGTGAGCCTAGCGGATCTGGCGCCCCTTGCCTATGACGGCGGACGGAGCGGGGCCGGGCACAGGGCCCGGCCCGGTGGGGACGGCTCAGATGGCCAGGAAGGCGAGGATCAGGATGGGGCCCAGCAGGCTCAGGATAAAGCCGGAGACGATGGCGATGGGCACCATGGTGATGCCCCCGGCGCGCTGGATCACCGGCAGGGTGAAGTCCAGGGCGGTGGCGCCGCCGTATCCCACCGCCGCCGAGGGGTGGTGGCGCATCAGCATGGGAATGATGAGGATGGCGATGAGTTCACGGCCCAGATCGTTGAGGAAGGCCGCCGAGCCCAGCACGGGCCCCAGCTTGTCGGCCACCAGGATGCCGGAGAGAGAGTACCAGCCAAAACTCGAGCTCATGGCCAGCCCGTGGCTGAAGGGCAGGCCGAGCAGCAGGGAGGCCAGCAGACTGCCAAACCAGCTGGTGAGGATGACCACGGCCGCTATCTTCATGCCCCAGGGGTTGAGCAGGATCTGGCGCAGGTGCATGCCGGAGTTGCGCATCTGCACCCCGATGAGAAACAACAGCAGCATCAGTGCCCACTCGCTGAGCTGATCGATGGGCAGGAAGCGGGGCTCGAACAGCAGGCCAATCAGGGTGCCCGCCAGCACCACGAAGCAGAGCTGCACCGACTCCCACAGCATCTTCCACTTGCTCGGCATCTGGCCATCGAGCCCGGCGTGGGCGGGGGGATTGCGCCTGTCCAGCCACCAGAGCCCCGCCAGGTTGCACAAGCTGATACAGCCCAGCATCAGGGCCGCGACCGTGAAGATGCGGGGCAGGTTGCTCCCCAGATCGTCCACGAAGGCGAGTCCCAGCCCCATCAGAAACAGGATCAGATAGACCAGCTTGCCGAGGGCGCCGTTGACCAGCTTGAGCAGGGGCTTGGAGGAGAGGGGAACCAGGTAACCGATCCCAAGGGGCAGCAGGATCAGCAGAACATTCAGCAGCATCGGGGCCTCGAAGAAGAAAATGACAAAAACGACACCTTAGCATTAGTTATTAAGCGGGTGTCACATATCTGTTAGGAAACTTGTCTCATCCGACCCTCTTCTTGAGCAAACCCTGGTGTTGCGACCGTTTCCTGGACAGGGCGCCGTGGCGGGGATGGCGGCGTCAATTGCCAAAAAGTCAGGAAAATCACGTGGATCCCGCATCGCACCCCGTGAAGAACGGGTATGAATAAACAGGCTTTTGTGCTGTTATGGTCAAGATGCGCGGATCTGACCGGCTAGCTGTGCCATCAAAGGGAAAACCTGCCCTGGGCGAGGAAGGGGTAAATTGCATTTTATGCAGACAAAGTGCTGAAAAATACCGCCAAGGCCAATAAAAATACAGATAAAACACCAAGTACCTCCGTTCTGTATTGTTTTTTGACCATGTGGATGATATTTTCGCTGAAGGTTGCCATCGGTTAACATTTTGTTAATGGAGAGATGGCGGTATTACGCCCCTGCGGCGTCTAGGGACAGACAAGGTTGTAATGGATGAGCGACGTTGCCGCACTGGAAGTTCGTGATTTGCACAAGTACTTTGGCACCCACGAAGTGCTCAAGGGCATCGATATGACGGCCCACAAGGGAGATGTCATCTCCCTGATCGGCTCCTCGGGATCGGGGAAGTCGACCTTCCTGCGCTGTATCAATCTGCTGGAAACCCCCTCCTCCGGCAGTGTCTCCCTCCATGGGGAGCTGATCCGGATGAAGACGAGCCGGACCGGTGAGCGCACCCCGGAAGACATGCGACAGGTGGAGCGCATCCGCAGCCGCCTGGCCATGGTGTTTCAAAGCTTCAATCTCTGGTCACACATGACCATCATGCAGAACATCATCGAAGTCCCCATCCAGGTGCTCAAGGTGCCCCGCGCCGAGGCCATCGCCAAGGCGGAGCAGCTGCTCAACCGGGTGGGACTCTATGAGCGTCGCGACTATTACCCCGGCCACCTCTCCGGCGGTCAGCAGCAGCGGGCCGCCATCGCCCGCGCCCTGGCGGTCGACCCCGAGGTGATGCTGTTTGACGAACCCACCTCGGCGCTGGATCCCGAACTGGTGGGAGAGGTGCTCAGCCTGATGCGGGAGCTGGCGGAAGAGGGGCGCACCATGATGGTGGTGACCCACGAGATGTCGTTCGCGCGGGATGTTTCCAACAAGGTGATGTTCCTGCATCAGGGGGTGGTGGAGGAGCAGGGCAATCCCAAGGAGATCTTTGCCCATCCCAAGTCGGAACGCTTCAAGCAGTTTATCTCCTCCATCTATTGATGGCGGAGTCTTCGCAGTATCCCAGTTGCTTTATCAAGGAGAGATGACAATGAAAAAACTGATGCTGGCCACGGCCATTCTGAGCACCCTGGCGTCCGGCAGCCTGATGGCCAAGGAGTGGAAAGAAGTGCGAGTCGGGGTGGAAGGGGCCTATCCTCCCTTCTCCTGGACCGAGCCCAGTGGCGAGGTGAAAGGCTTTGACATCGACATCACCAATGCCCTGTGCGAAGAGATGAAGGTGAAGTGCACCCTGATCAAGCAGGATTGGGATGGCATCATTCCGGCGCTGCTGTCGCGTAAATACGACGCCATCATCGCCACCATGGACATCACCGAAGAGCGCAAGAAGAAGGTGGACTTCACCCAGAAGTACCAGCACATTCCGGCCCGCTTCGCCGCCAAGAAAGGCACAGAGGTGCAGCTCGACAAGGCCTTCATGGAAGGCAAGACCATAGCGGTCCAGCGCGCCACCTCCATGGACACCTATATCACCGACAACTTCCCCAACGCCACCATCAAGCGCTACGGCACCGCGGACGAGGCCTACCTCGATCTGAAATCGGGCCGGGTCGACTATGTGCTGGCCGACTCCGCCGCCATCAGCGACGGTCTGCTGAAGAAAGATGGCGGTGACGCCTTCGAATTCGTCGGCCCGAAACTGACCGATCCCAAGTGGTTCGGCGAGGGTGCCGGCATCGCGGTGCGCAAGGCTGACAAGGATCTGAAAGAGAAATTCAACGCCGCCATCCTGGCCCTGCGTGCCAATGGCAAATACAAAGAGATCAACGACAAGTACTTTGATTTCGACGTATACGGCGAATAACAGGGCGACAGCCTGATCCCCAACCGTCGTCATCGGGCCCGCGGCTTTTCCCACGAAAACGGCGGGCCCGCTTAGTTGTGATTTGATGTGTTTGATTTAAAAGGATATACCCCTTCTACCCTGGCGAGCCCACTCAATTGGGTGTAATGGAGCTGCATGTGTTTGATTTGAAAGGATATGAAGCCTCCCTGATGGAAGGCGCCTGGGTCACGTTGCAGGTGGCGCTGGCCTCCTTGCTGCTGGCGCTCCTGCTCGGGTTGCTTGGCGCCCTGGCCAAACTCTCCCCCTACAAGTGGGCCCGTGGCCTGGCGACCGGCTACACCACCCTGATTCGCGGCATCCCCGACCTGGTGTTGATGATGCTGCTGTTCTTCGGCGGTCAGGTGCTCATCAACAGCATCTGCACCTGGATCAACGAGCAGTACAACGCCTGGCTGCTGAGCAGCGATCCCAATCAGGAGTGGGTCTCCCTGGTGCCCGATTACATCGACATCAGCCCGTTTGCGGCCGGGGTGGCCACCATAGGCTTCATCTTCGGCGCCTACATGACCGAGACCTTCCGCGGCGCCATCCTGGCGGTGGACAAGGGGGAGCTGGAAGCGGCGCGCGCCTTCGGCATGCGGGCGAGCCAGGTGTTCGTGCGCATCCTGTTTCCCCAGATGATGCGCCACGCCTTGCCGGGCTTTGGCAACAACTGGCTGGTCTTGCTGAAAACCACGGCCCTGGTCTCCATCATCGGCCTCGATGACATGGTGCGAAAGGCGTCGCTCGCGGCAGGTTCGACCCAGCTGCCCTTCACCTTCTACATGGCGGTGGCCCTCATCTTCCTGGTGTTTACGGCCGTTTCCACCTCGGCGCTCAAGTGGGCCGAGCGTCACTACGCCATCAAGACGAGGTAAGCCATGCCGTATTCAATGCAGTCATTCGTTTACTGTGATCGTCGCGGTGTCAGTGCCGAGCGTATCTACATCACGATCAAGACGAGGTAAGCCATGGATTTCTCGATCATTCTCAAGGAGTGGCCCACCTACTGGCAGGGCCTCTACACCACAGTGCTGCTGGTGGCGGCCTCCCTGCTGCTCGGCCTCATGCTGGCGGTGCCGGTGGGCATATTGCGCAACCACAAAAACTGGTTGATCAAGGGGCCTATCTGGGCCTATATCTACTTCTTTCGCGGCACACCGCTGCTGGTACAGCTATTCATCATCTACTACGGCGCCGCTCAGTGGGAGTGGCTGAAGAACAGCGCGGCCTGGAGCCTGTTTGCCGAAGCCTGGTTCTGCGCCCTGCTGGCATTTACCCTCAACACCGGGGCCTACACCGCCGAAATCGTGCGCGGCGCCGTGATGAACATGCCCAAGGGACAGATAGAGGCGGCCCAGGCCTTTGGCATGAGCCCCTGGCAGACCCTCACCCGCATCATCTTGCCCAACTCGTTTCGCCGGGCCCTGCCTGCCTACAGCAACGAGGTGATCTTCATGCTGCAAGGGTCGGCGGTGGCGGGCATCATCACCATCGTCGACCTGACCGGTGCGGCGCGGATCATCAACTCCCGCTACTACAGCCCGTTCGAGGCCTTCATCACCGCAGGCCTGCTCTACATGATGCTCACCTTCATCATCGTCTGGTTGTTCAAGAAGCTGGAGTCGCGCTGGCACGCCCACCTGCGCCCCCGCACCGTCTGATGCCCCGACGTAAAAACAAGAAAGCCCGCAATTGCGGGCTTTCTTTTGGTTAGGGGGCGCTTACAGCGCCGACATGGGTCGCGCTATCTCTTCGGCCACCAGGCCTGCACTACCCAGCTGTCCCAGGACTCCCAGAGCATTCGTCGATGCCAGAGGGTGTTTACGCTGCTGTGCAGGCATGCCCTGCGCGCTGTGCGGCTGGATCTTCTCCACCACCGCCATGGCACTGACATCCAGATGATGATAGAAGCTGGCGTTGAGCTGGGTCAGATGCAGCAATGACTGGCGCATCCGCTCGAAGGTTTTATGGCAGACCGGGTTTTGCTTGTGCCAGAACTTCTCCAGCGTACCGCGGGTGGTGAGCCCCGGCAGATCATAGAGGGCTCGTCCCAGGCAGTAGGTGGGCACATGGTGCAGCAAGGCGGAGAGGCCGACCGTGCTGTTGATGGTGATGACCCCCTTGAGCAGCGGATAAAGGGTGGGCAATGGCAGCTCGTAGCCATAGAACACCCGCCCTTCCAGTCCGAGCAGCGTGATCAGCCGGTTGATCTGGGCCTGATAGCTGACATAACCCCGATCCATGGGGTGGTGCTTGAACAGCAGCACATCTTCACGGCGAGCATGTTGGGCAAAGGAGTTCATCACCTGAGCCACCATCTCCTCCACGCCGCTCAAATCCGAGTGTTCCCTGATCTGAAAATCCTCGGTGACCTGCAGGGGCACGAAGAAGATATGGCCCTTGTGTCGGGGCAGAGCCTTGAGCAGGGCGCGATCGCTCCACCTGTGCTTCCACTTCACCACGCCGCCCGCCACCCAGCCTCTGGCCTCCTGGTAGAGACTCCAGGGTCTGTGATTGACGAAATGGGGATAGCGCCAGCGCGACAGGCTCTTGTTGAGGTGATAGCGGCTGGCATACCAGGCCCGACGGGCGAAGGTCTTGCCCACCTTCAGCGGCGCCTGGTAAGGGGCGGGCCAGGTCATCTCGGCCAGGGTGTCACGCTTGGCATAGAGGGGGCTGAAGGCATTGACGCCCCCTTGCTCCAGGGTCACGAAATCGGGGCGCAGGTAACCCTCTTCCATGGCCCAGACACTGATTTTTTTCAGCTTGCAGATGCGAATGGCCTGCTGGTGGTAGTAACGACAATCGCCGTAACAGATGAGGGTGTCGATGCCATGGCGCTTGATAAAGCGGCGAAAGAAGGTGTTCCAGGTATCCGGCTTGCCGGTGAAGCGTTCGTTATGACCCACGCAGCGCCAGCATTCATCCCCGCCATTGAAATGGATCTTGTAGACCTCGTGGCCGGCGTCGGCAAGCGCCTGGCTCAAGGTCTGAAAGAAAGGGCCGAGCGGTCCTTGCAGCAGCAAAATCTTCATGGTCGGCTTATCTCATCAACTGGGGAAGGGAGGGGCGTTGCAGCAGGGTCTGGGTCAGATAACTCAGCTTGACGTGCCAGCGCTGCCAGCGGCTCGACTTGCTGGTGGAGGATTGTCCTTGCTCGGCCAGCTGGCGGATCAACTGCTCCGGGCTTATCCAGAGCCCGGTCTGCCAATCGATATAGAGCGGATAAGCCACCAGGGTCAGATAGACCAATGCCGCCAGGGGGAGTGTGCGCTGGCGCCGGCCGGGAGGATGAGCATCCATGGTCAGCCCCCAACCACTGTAAAAAGGCTGGCCCCAGGTCGTCACCTTGACCCCCTGCACCAAGGCCTCGAAACCGCTGAGCGAGGTCATGGTGTGCAGCTCATCCACGTGGGGATAGAGGCTGGTGAGGCCGATATCCAGTACCTGGCTGTCCACACACTCCGCCAGGCAGGCTGCAGAAATGGCGCCAGCCCGATTGCCCGCCACCACATCCGGGTGAGGTTTGTAGAGGATGTGAGCCTCTGGCTTGGCGGCGCGCACCGCCCACAGAAGTTGCTCATTGCTGCGAATGGTCGGGCTGCCGGTCAGGATGGAGGCATCCCCATCCACCTGGCCCACCACCAGCACCAGGGGGCGGCCATCGGTGGGGGGCGTGAACGGCTGCGGGGCGCCGACATTGTATTTGCTCACCCTGTGCTGGCGCAGCAAGGTCAGCAGCTGTTCACCCCGCGTGACCTGTGACTCGGTCAACTGCTGGTAATTGAGTAGCTGTTCCAGCCCGCTGGGACTGCGGCTATCGAAATAGATCCCGACCGGATCCAGCGACAGGGAGGAGGGACGGCACAGATTGGAGCCAAGCCCGCGGGAGCGAATAAAACCATCTTCGACTCGAATGGCCGAGGTGAGCTCGGGATAACGACTGCCCCACACCAGCACCTGCTCGTCGCCGGTCAGTCGCTTGGGCGGCTGTCGCACAAAGCAGAGCTCCTCGGCCAGGGGCTGGCAGAAGGCCTGCATAAAGGCCCGCTTCCACAGGGAGAATCCCACCAGATAGAGCTTGCGCCAGCGCGGCGCTGGTTTCTGCTGACGGGCGATGATGGCGATCACCTCTTCCACCTCGCAGCGCTGGCCCAATACCGGATCCAGATAGCGCGGATAGCAGATCAGCGCCGCCGCCACCAGCTGGGCCAGGGAGACCCGAATATGGCGTCGTTCGCACTGCTTGCTGTCCTGGGTCAGTCCCCAACCAGCATAAAACGGCATGCCGAAGCAATAGACAGCCTTGCCCAGCAGCAGCCCCTCGAAGCCGAGCTGGGACGAGACGGTATAGACGGCGTCCACCACATTGAGCAGGGCATGGGGATGGCAGTGATCGGCCACGATCTCTACATCCTCGAGTTGCAGTCGGGCCAGCACGCCGCGCTTCTTGCCAAGGCGGGTATCAGGGTGGGTGCGCAGCAAGAGGCGGGCATCGGGGTGATTGCGCCGCGCCGCCGCCACCATGGCGATAAAGTCCGCCTCGCTGGCCAGGGCGCCGGGAATGGAGAGATCCCCGGCCACCTGGTCGACCAGCAACACCTTGGGCCGGCCATCTTGCAGCAGGCGCTGGGCCAGCGCAGCCGGCAGACCGCCAACATCCTTCGCAGCCAGGCTGGTTGATGGATAAGACGAGGCGGGTCGCCTGGCATAGCAGTTGTATTTGGTGATCCCAAGGCGTACCAGTTCATGAATGAGCCGCTGCGCTCGCGCCAGCATGGCGGCGTCACAGGGGGTGGCGATCAACTGCTCAAGCTGGCTGGGCTGGCGCGCATCGTAATAGATACCGACGGGATCGGCGATAAGCGAGACTGCCTTGCCGCCATTGGCCGGATGGCCGATATAGCCGATAAAACCATCTTCCAGTTGCCAATAGGGCAGGCCCAGCGACGTCGCTTTCTGCCTTATCTGATAGGTATTGGCCTTTTGACCCCAGCCCACTATCACGTCATTGTCAGCAAACGGCATATTGTCGTGGAAGAGCTGTAACTGGCAGCCAAGCATAGGTTCAATATTTGCTTTTCTGGCCAGGATGCCTTTTGAACCTGTCAATAATTTCATTTTTGCTCTGCGCGGTAGAAAACTCCCCGTATCGGGACGGGGAGTGGGATTCAGATAAAGAGGTCTGCATCGAGTAATGACTTGGCAACGCTGTCTTTTGCGGACGTAATGATATCGCAATCCAGAGCCGGCCATTCAATTGCAATGGAGTCATCATTCCACTTAATGCCTCGATCACTGCTGGGGGCATAATAATTGGTGGTTTTGTATAAGAACTCAGCAGTGTCAGTCAATGTAACAAAACCGTGGGCGAACCCTTCCGGGATCCACAGTTGACGTTTGTTGTCACCAGAAAGATGTACACCCACCCATTGGCCAAATGTCGGCGAGCTTTTCCTGATATCCACTGCAACATCAAACACCTCACCCGCGACGCAGCGCACCAGTTTCCCCTGGGCGTGGGGAGGCAGTTGATAGTGCAAGCCGCGTAATACGCCTTTGGATGATTTGGAGTGGTTATCTTGTACAAAGGTCACGCTGCGGCCAATGGCCGCTTCGAATTGTTGGTGATTAAAACTCTCAAAGAAAAAGCCACGGTCATCGCCAAACACTTTTGGCTCAAAAATGAACACGTCCGGGATCTTGGTTTGAATAACATTCATAGTGATAACCTAATTATTAAATGGGGCATGTAGCCCCATGGAAATTTATTACTTCAGCATTTTCAACAGATACTGACCGTAGGCATTCTTTTTCAACGGCTCAGCCAGTTTTATCACCTGCTCGGCAGTGATAAAACCCTTATGGAAAGCAATTTCTTCAGGGCAAGCTACTTTCAATCCCTGGCGATGCTCAATGGTCTGAATAAAGTTGCTTGCTTCAATCAGGCTTTCATGAGTACCAGTGTCAAGCCAGGCATAACCACGGCCCATCATGGCCACCGACAGATTACCTTGCTCCAAGTAGATACGGTTGACATCGGTGATTTCCAGTTCACCACGCGGCGACGGCTTTAGACTCTTGGCAATCTCGACGACACTGTTGTCGTAAAAATAGAGACCTGTCACCGCATAGTTGCTCTTCGGATCCAGCGGTTTCTCTTCCAGTGAGATAGCTGTGCCTTGACTGTCAAACTCCACCACCCCATAACGCTCGGGATCGTGCACATGATAGGCGAAGACGGTTGCACCATGGGGTTTGGCCGCTGCGGCTTCCAACTGTTTTTGCAGGTCGTGGCCGTAGAAGATGTTGTCGCCCAGCACTAAGGCACAGGGATCCGAGCCAATAAACTCCTCCCCCAGAATAAAGGCTTGTGCCAGGCCATCCGGGCTGGGTTGCACCTTGTATTGCAGATTCAAGCCCCACTGGCTGCCATCGCCCAGCAATTGCTCAAAGCGGGGCGTATCTTGCGGCGTGCTGATGATCAAGATATCGCGGATCCCCGCCAGCATCAGGGTACTCAGCGGGTAGTAGATCATCGGTTTGTCATAGATGGGCAGCAACTGTTTGCTGACGGCCATGGTGACGGGATAGAGACGGGTGCCAGAGCCCCCGGCCAGAATAATACCTTTATGCTTGGTCATAGTGCTTGATTTCTTATCTTTGAATTATGTAACCCAACAAAGTGAGTGCGCTTACATAACACTCATTTTGCGTTTATCCCAGTTGATGTGGGGTTATATTTCCACATCACGTTTATTTTCTATTTGCCGAGGATCTCGGTCAGCATCCGCTCGACACCGACGGTCCAATCCGGCAGCACCAGATCGAAGGTGCGCTGGAACTTGGTGGTATCGAGTCGCGAGTTGTGAGGGCGCTTGGCCGGCGTTGGAAACGCACTGGTCGGTACGGCGTTGACTTGCGTGACCGCTAGTTCAACCCCGGCAGCCCTCGCTTTGGCAAACACCAGATGGGCATAGTCAAACCAGGTGGTGGTGCCGGAAGCAATCAGATGGTAGAGCCCGGCAACGTCGGGCTTGTTCTGCGCCACTCGGATCGCATGAGCGGTGCAATCAGCCAGCAACTCGGCACCGGTCGGGGCGCCGAACTGGTCATTGATGACCGACATTTCGCTGCGCTCTTTGCCAAAGCGCAGCATGGTCTTGGCGAAGTTGGCACCGCGGGCGGCATACACCCAGCTGGTGCGGAAGATAAGATGGCGAGCACAAAGCGCTGCCGCCTGTTCTCCTGCCAACTTGGTCTCCCCATAGACATTGAGCGGAGCTGTCTCATCGCTCTCGACCCAAGGACGTTCGCCACTGCCATCGAACACATAATCAGTGGAGTAGTGCACCAACCAGGCACCCAACGCCTCGGCTTCTTTGGCAATTGCTGCAACACTGGTGGCATTGAGCAGCTCGGCAAACTCCCGCTCGCTCTCGGCCTTGTCGACTGCCGTGTGGGCGGCAGCATTGACAATCACATCCGGCTTGAGCAGACGCACCGTGTCTGCCACGCCGGCCGGATTGCTGAAGTCACCGCAATAATCGGTGGAGTCGAAATCGACGGCGGTGACGAGACCGAGCGGCGCCAATGCCCGTTGCAACTCCCAGCCTACCTGGCCATTTTTACCAAACAACAGAATATGCATCAGGCACGCTCCCCGTAGTTTTGCTCGATCCAGGATTGATAGGCACCGCTCTTGACGTTGTTAACCCACTGCTGATTTTCCAGGTACCACAGCACGGTTTTGCGGATGCCGGATTCGAAAGTCTCTTGTGGTTGCCAATCCAGCTCGGCGCTCATCTTGCTGGCATCGATGGCATAACGACGGTCGTGACCGGGGCGGTCGGCCACATAGGTGACTTGATCGCGATAGGAACCCGCTTTCGGCACCATCTCATCGAGCAGGTCGCAGATGGTGTGGACTACTTCCAGGTTCTGCTTCTCGTTGTGGCCACCTATGTTGTAGGTCTCGCCCATCACCCCAGTGGTCACCACGGTATAGAGGGCGCGGGCGTGGTCTTCCACATAGAGCCAGTCACGGATCTGGTCACCCTTGCCATACACAGGCAGCGGCTTGCCATCCAGCGCATTGAGGATTACCAGCGGGATCAGTTTCTCGGGGAAGTGATAGGGACCGTAGTTGTTGGAGCAGTTGGTGACCACGGTCGGCAGGCCGTAGGTACGACGCCAGGCGCGCACCAGGTGGTCGCTGGAGGCCTTGGACGCAGAGTAGGGGCTGCTCGGGGCATAAGGGGTGGTTTCGGTAAAGAGCGGCAAGGCCTCGCCAGGGGCAGCCTCATCCGGATGAGGCAGGTCGCCATATACCTCGTCGGTGGAGATATGGTGAAAGCGGAAGGCTGCCTTGCGCGCCTCATCCAGCCCATTCCAGTAAGTGCGGGCGGCTTCCAGCAGCATGTAGGTGCCGACGATATTGGTTTCGATGAAATCGGCAGGTCCGGTGATGGAGCGATCGACGTGGCTCTCCGCCGCCAGGTGCATCACGGCATCCGGTTGATGCGCGGCAAAGACCCGGTCCAGCTCGGCGCGGTTGCAGATATCCACTTGTTCGAACGCATAACGCTCGCTGCCTGAGACCTCAGCCAGGGATTCCAGGTTACCCGCATAGGTCAGCTTGTCGAGATTGACCACTGAGTCTTGGGTATGCTGGATGATATGGCGAACAACGGCAGAACCAATAAAACCGGCACCACCAGTCACAAGGATTTTCATATCGTTTCTCTCTGTTTTTCTATGCTTAAGGGGTCAATAAAGATTTAAGTCGCTCGATTTCAATATCTTTTTTGGCGAGCTTATTCTCATAAGATTGAACGACCAAGTCCAATCTTTTTTGAATGTCTATAACCTGATTCTTGTATTTTTCTTGGATTTTAAAATCTTCGGGAGTGAAATCGGTGTCTTGATCGCCATGTATATTTGTGTAGACGTTTTTGAGCTTTACGTCAGTACAGAAGGACATCCTCTTTAAGTTGTCTGCACGGATGTCACCTTTGGCAAAAACAGCGATAAAATCACTCCACCTATCTTCAGGCAGATTAGAAAACTGTGAGCTGGTAAATGATTCCAATAGTGTCACACCATAACCACATCGACGCCCCCATGTCTCTAGTGCTTTACCTGAATCAGGGTAAAATCGCCAACAATCGACAGGATATCTGTGTATATATCCGTTGCTGGGGACATTGATATAGATAAGACCACCGGGCTTCAAAATTCTTAGCATTTCACTAAATGATAGCCAAAATAATTCTGAATGCTCAAGGCAGGAACTGGTTACGACGACATCGGTAGACGCATCTTCCACAGGGAGTCGATAAGGATCGCTGATCAAAACATCGACACCTTTTCCTTGGGTAAAGTCAAGGCCGATATAAGAGACGTTCTCTTTGCATACGAAGAAGTCCCTGATGCTACCATTAACATCCTGTGAACCTATTTCGATTATATTAACTGGTTCATGGGTGTCATTAATGTAAGTATCGAAAAATTTCTTGCCAAAATATAAAGCTGATGGGTGCATGATATCCTTTTATATGAACTGAACTTTCCATTAAGAATGATAGGTAGCATTAGTATCTAAATAAAAATTTAGAGAAGACGCATTGCAGCTTTCTTTGCATTCGTGGCCAGCTGAGTACGCTTTTCATGATGCTGGGCAAGAGTTTTTATTGCATTAACCCATGATGAGATATCATTTTCAAGTAAAATTCCATTAACATTTTGTGTCACAACCCCTCTGTATGGAGCTCGATTGCTATAAATACCGGCAGCACCCATCCGAACAAAATCATAAAATTTAACAGGTCCCCGCCCCGCATTAAAGGCAGAGTCAAGTAAGGGGGCCAAACCGATATCTATACGCTGAGTCTGAGTATATACCAAGTAATTTTCCCAAGACATGGGGTGAAGTACAGTCACTCTAGGTGTATTTCGATAGAGTTTATGTATGTCATGCTCACCAAATATCTCAAACGTGACATTTTGGCAGAGGGTCATTACTTGGCTGATAACATCATATAGCCATATTTTCTCATCCCGATGAGAGCTAGTACCATGATATGCAACTCTAAGCATAGGTGTATGCTCAAGTAGTGTGCTGGATGGTGTCGGGTTGATAATTTTTGGATCGAAATGAGAATATTTATTTCTTAGGTAAGGCGTTGATACCCAGAACTCATCACAATAGGCTGTTATCCACCTGTGTTGAGTCGAGGCTCGGCGTAGTATTTTCTTGCGATATTCTTTGGGTAAGCGCTGCAAGGCTGCGGGATCCAGCAGGTCATCATCCATGAAATAAATGATTCTTGACAGCTTATCAATATCCTTCTCAATTCTGGCTTGCCAGTGTGAGGATATAAACCTGACGATGACAATCGCATCATCAGGTTGGATTGATAAATGATTTAGATCGTTTCCGTCTTTTAATATGACATCAACATTTTTAAATTGTGCGGATATGCTCTGATGAAAGTAGGCTAACGTTGGTGAACTACCTTCATGGAAAATAATAACCCGCCGACAAGTCCCGTGTAATATTGAGCTAAGGCCGTGTTCTTTCTTATTTAATTTTCGGTATTTTTTAAATAATACTTTTCTTATCATTTCATCCATGGCAGCACCACATTGGGAGCACGACTTAACGAAAAATCGGGTCTGTCATAACTCAAGTTGGGATTATAGGCAGGATCGTGTTTCAACCGCTGCGCCCAGCGTTTCTTCATATAATGCAGCTCCCTTTGTGCACGTGCCAACTGCTGCGGTGTCACATCCTTGCCACGAGAGACCGATTCATGGTGATAGAGCTCGGCAAAAGGGGTCCAGACGATTCGCCAGCCTGCCTCGCCAACCCGTAGGCAATAATCCACATCGTTGAAAGCAACGGGCAGATTGATTTCATCCAGACCGCCTAGCGACAAAAACAGCTCTCTATGAGTCAGTAGACAGGCGGCGGTGACGGCAGAGAGTTCCTGTGCGCAGACTGCCCGGCGCTGATAGCCAGGGGCATCGGCGGTGAGACCGGTATGAAAGTGGTCGGCGCAGCCGCCTGGCCCAACGGCATCACCACCATGCTGCACCCGGCCATCGCCATAATAGAGCTTGGCGCCCACCACCCCGACGCCTGGGCGCAGCAGATGGGAGACCATCTCTTCCAGCCAGCTCGGGTTCATGACTTCGGTGTCGTTGTTAAGCAGGCAGATGACATCACCACTGGCCTGGTTCACGGCCGCATTGTTAATGGCCGAATAGTTGAATGGATGGTCATAAGGGATCACCCGTACCCCGTATTCCTGGGCGGCATGGGCTAGATAGGCCAGGGTCTCGGCCTCGTCACTCTGGTTGTCCATCACCAGGATTTCCAGATTGGGGTAGCGTGTCTGCCGTACCAGGCTGTCGATGCAGGGCTTGAGATGAGCCAGGCCATTGCGGGTGGGGATGATCACCGATACCCGAGGCAATTGGGCTGGCAATGGCCAGTGCCAGCGGCAGATCCCATGGGGAGCAGGGGAGATCGTCACGCCCGAAGGCATCGCTTGGCTCGCCTGAGCGATCAGCTCATGGTCATCCTCACTCTGGGTGGGTAGATGCATCATCAGCACCGGAATATGTGCTATCTGTTCGGCATCCAACTGCCGGGCAAGTTGTAGCCACCTGTGATGGCAACTGACTCGATCGGCAGGCACGAGAGGCGCCTTTTGCCCCTGCCATAGCGAACACCAGCCGATGTAGTTCTGGCCGTGCAGCAGTGTTTCATTCCAATCCGGTTTGAAGTGGGGAGAGTGGCGTTTGCCACTGTCATCCAGCAGATCGTGATCCCCGTAGATCCATTTTGCATCCGGCGTTAGCCGTAGCTGATGGGCAACCCAAAAGAGCGCTGCAGGCGCGATCTCTGCCCCAACTGGGATGGCCCAATGCCAGATTTCGGCAGTGTGCTCCGACTCAGGCCTGTCCACGCCTGGCTCCAGCAAAGTGATATGAGTTGCCGGGTAGCAGAGCGCCTCGATACTGGCAAGGGTGCGCTGCCGGGCAGCAGCATCTCCCTCACCCACCAGGTACAAGCAGACAGGGGGCAACTCGCCCCAGCGACCCAGCAAGCGGTTGATGAGCTGGCGATCGCCCGGCAGCAAGGCATCGAAGCTGGCCAGCCAATGCTCGTAGGCGTGTAGGGGTCTGTCATCACGCAGTTTGCCAACCAGCTCATATGCCAGAGGAAGATTGGTGAACCACAGGTGCCAGGGTAACCCCAGTCGCCTGCGCTTTTGAGCATTCAGCCGCCCATAGAAGGGCCACACCCGGCGCAGGCGCCGCCAGAGGCTCTCGATAGGGGAGATTTGACGAATCTGAGTGATCTCAACCTGGCAATCGGCCCCCTCACTGCTCGCCGACAGGGTGAGTTGGCAAGCCCCCATGGGGAGATAGACCACTTCTTGCAAGGTGCCACGGCGGGTGATAGGCAGTATCTGTGCATGCCAGTGCCCTTGGCGGCATTGCCAGCGCAACCGGGTTTCTCCCCGTGGCTGGCGAGCGTGCACCTTGCCCTGAATAAAGAGCCAGCCAGATCGCAACAAAAAAGAGTCTGGCAGCGTCAAGGGCTGCCAATGGCCATCGCTATGCATAACAACATTCACAATCTAAAGAAGAGAGTTCCCAGTCTGGCCACAGGGGTGGCGACAAACATGGGCAAGAGAAGCGCAATATGGCGATGTCAGCCCATCCATTTCTTCATTTTGGTACCGAGCCAGGAGCGAGCAGACGTCGCCTCGTCGGCGGGCAGGGTTGCCAGTCGCTCGCCAAGGGCGGCCATTTCCGCCTTTACCCTGGGGGCCAGGGCGGCGGCAAGCAGACAAGTCTCATCGTTGCGATCATGAGCCTTGAAATAGGCCTTGTGTTTGACCCGGTTCGCGGTGGCCGCACTGCCCCGCAGATGTTTGCCGAGCAGAAACTCTTCCAGCGATTTGACGGCATAGTGGTTGACGCGCACCCCGCTCCAAAGCACCTCGGCACTGACCCCGTTGCCATGCTTGGGATGCAGTACCAAATCATTGCCCTGTGCATCGATATAACGGCCATAACGCAAGTCAGCGTAGTGGGGGTTATGAAAACGATTCACCCGCAGTGGCCTGACAATGCTTTTAAAATTGTGGTGAACATTGAAAGGCTGCGGTGCACGCTTGGTAAAACGCTCGGTTACCAAGCCATCTTCGGCAAACAGTTCACCATTAGAACCAAAATTGGACCAATTCAGGGCGAGGGCACTGACGCTCTCATCCTGAAAGCGGGAGGCAAGAAAATCAGTCAATGAGACTTCATTGGTCAACGGCAATAAAAACTCATCGGCATCGATAAAGGCAAGCAGATCGACCCCAGGTGGACAGCTTCGCAAAATACGCTCGTAGGCAGGCAATTGCGGCTTTTGATTATCCAGATCGGGCTGCTCAAATGTGCTCACAATCCCCAATTTGGCGAGAGAGGCAAGCAGTTCTGTACTACCGTCTCGGCTACCATTGTCGGCAATAATAAATCCGGTCACGCCTAATACTCGGTGGAAGGCAATCCACTCAAGCAGACCTGAATATTCATCTTTAATGATGGCAGCAATATAGAGGTTCAATTTATCGTCCAGCTGATAATCAGGATGCAGTGCCGGCTATCACGCGATAGAGGAAGACCGGCACAAAGTAGTGCAGTTGTTCTTATATGGTGGGGGAGAACGTCAGCTCCTCCAACCAGGTAATGAGGCCATCAGACTCCAACCCCAGGGTGATACGGTCAGAGAAGGGCACGGTGATATTGAAGCCGCAGCACAATCTGGGATGATTGTCTGCGGGTTGTTGCAAGATGGCAGAGACAACGTCAGGGCGTTTGACATTGAACGCAAAGCTATATGTCGCCGTGCCCGTCTTGATGGCCAGCCGGGGAGAGGTTTCTCCTTGTGCCAGCAACCAGCCCTGAAGTGCGATGCGACCATGGGTGAGGGTGAATGGTTCCTTGCGTGAGGGGGAATCCATATGCCAGCGCAACTGCCCACTCTGGGTAATCAGTGGCGATGTCGTCAGGGTGTAAGAGATTGTCATCCGGTTTTGATACTCGTGTCATTTTATTGTTGTGGGGGGGCGCCTCTTGCAAGAGTCCAGACAATATCTGCCATCCTCCACTCATCGCCCCTTTGCTCAAAGGCGAGACAGCCTCGACGCCATACTTGGGCTGCGCAAGCAGACCTCCCTTTGGTACGGAGAGTCTACCCCAACCCGGGGGGGCGTTGTCATCCTCAGGCCATTTCCTTGCTTATCTTGTGGCGCAGCTCACTCAGTAGCTGGCGGCATTCGTTCAGGCAGGCCGTGCCGACCCTCTTGTTGCACAATATCTCGCCGTCAGTTTATCCGGCCAGTGACGGGAGCGCTGGCGCATCCAGCTCGGCGATCGTCTTTTGGATATAAAAAACGTGCTTCTCATCGTTCGTCTGCAAGGTGTGAAGATAATCCGCCCGCTCCAAGGCCGAGAGGGTGAGTATTTTTCGTTTGCAATCGTGTGAGACCGAATAGTTCGACTCAGGAGCTTCTACCAGAAAGCGAGTGGTGATCTCGCAGATGACCAGGTCGGGTTGCTCATGGGCCACAATTTCGTCATCGATGCTGGCCCCCGACAAGACATAGACCACTCTGGCAAACGCATTGGCGAGATAAGGGATCATGTTGTAGGCAAAGGAGTCGCCAAACACGATAACCTTGTGCGGCAAGGGTGCCTCTGGGTGCTGAAAGACCTGGAGCAAGCCCCTGCTTTTTAGGCGGTTGTCAAAGACCAGATGCTGGAGGGCGGGGGAAAAATCCGCCTTCATGAGCGTTTGGTCGGTCGGCGTTGAAAGCTTCACGCCAAGATCCCCCGCGTCCTTGATAATGCGAAAGGCAAAGGGGAAGGGCTCTTCCAAGGGCAGGCCGAGCTTGCGCAGCATATGGTCCACGGCGATGCCGGCACCATAGTCGGTCCAGTGGGTATCCTGCTTTGCATAGGTGGCGTCGCCAGCATGACCCAGTGCTTCTTTCGGATAGATGATATCTTCTCGCTGGAAGTGAACGAGAAACTGCTCCACCGGCGTAATGTCCGCCTTTGGGTGTGGATAACAGTGTGGCAGCACCAGCTCCTTGGCGGGCGCCAGCATAAAGACACGTTTGGCCCGGCAGTTATCCACGCAGTGATTGAGCGCAGAGAAATAGCCTTGCCACAACGAGAGGATCAGGTCGGATATCAACTCACGCCCGATAAATTGCGCCACGCTGTGATTGTGGTCATTGTCCAAAAAGAGGTGACCTGATTTGCCAAACAGTACTTTTGCTGCAGGCATGATATCCACCCTTGCCACCCAGGCTATCTTATCCTCGACAATAAAACCGACATCAAAGCCGCCAGAAAAAGCGATGGGAATAAGAAAACCGCAGAGTGCATCGGCATCCATATCGCGTTTTTTGAGTACGTCAAGCCTGACTCTGTTGCACTTAAAGATATGTTCACCGTGCTGATGCCTGACCACTATGTCTACGGATTTTTTATTGTGCAGTACCCATCCTGACAGCTTGAGCATCGAAGAGGTAAAGAGAGTGATCTCTTCGGGTCTGGGAGTGTCAATGGCAAATATCAGACCGGCAACCCCATGTTGCAACGGGATGACCTTCAATCTGTTTGGTCATCACATCTGACATATCAGTGCTCAAAATCATGCCTTGTCATAGTGCTCCCCAGCCAGATCACCTTGGTGATGGCTGGGGTATGCAGGGTCTGGCTTACCATCAGTCAGATCCGAAAAGATCCCGCGTATAGACCTTGTCGGTGACATCGACCAGCTCAGCGGCCATGCGATTGCACAGAATAACGTCGCTCACGGCCTTGAACTCTTCCAGGCTGCGGATGACCCGGGAGTGGAAGAAGGTCTCTTCCTTGAAGGTGGGCTCGAAGATCACCACTTCGATCCCCTTGGCCTTGATCCGCTTCATGATCCCCTGGATGGCGGACGATCGGAAGTTGTCCGAGCCCGCCTTCATCACCAGACGGTGGATACCGACTACCTTGGGGTTGCGATGAATGACGCTGTCGGCAATAAAGTCCTTGCGGGTGGTATTGGCATCGACGATGGCGCGGATCAGGTTGTTGGGCACCTGACTGTAGTTGGCCAGCAACTGCTTGGTGTCCTTGGGCAGGCAGTAACCGCCATAGCCAAAGGAGGGGTTGTTATAGTGGCTGCCGATGCGCGGATCCAGCCCGATGCCTTCGATGATCTGGCGGCTGTCGAGGCCATGGGCCTGGGCATAGGTGTCCAGCTCGTTGAAATAGGCCACCCGCATTGCCAGATAGGTGTTGGCAAAGAGCTTGATGGCCTCGGCCTCGGTGCTGCCGGTCAGCAGCACGGGCACATCCTGCTTGATGGCGCCTCCTTGCAGCAATTCGGCAAAGCGTTGGGCCCGCTCGCTGCGCTCGCCCACCACGATGCGCGAAGGGTGCAGGTTGTCATAGAGCGCCCGGCCTTCGCGCAGGAACTCGGGGGAGAAGATCAAATTCTCGGTCCCCAATTCGCTGCGCATCCGCTCGGTAAAGCCCACCGGAATGGTGGATTTGATCACCATCACCGCTTGCGGGTTGATGGCCATCACGTCGCGGATCACCGCCTCGACCGTACCGGTATTGAAGTAGTTGGTCTCGGGATCGTAATCGGTGGGGGTGGCGATAATCACAAAGTCGGCCGCTTCATAGGCCTCGAATTTATCCAGCGTTGCCTTGAGATTAAGCGGCTTGCTGGCCAGATACTCTTCCAGCTCCTTATCCGCGATGGGGGATTGACGCCGGTTAATCTGTTCAACCTTTTCAGGAATCACATCCAGGGCAATGACTTGATGGTGTTGAGCCAAGAGTACCGCATTGGAAAGGCCGACATAGCCGGTGCCTGCAATGGTAATGTTCATATTTTTTCGCTTATTGAATACAAACGTGATGTTAGGGTTTTTACATCAAGATAGAGGGGCTTATAAGTTATGATAATTTTTGAACCACTCAACGAAACTATTTATACCTGTTTGCAGATTAGTGTCAGGAGAGAAGCCTACGGCTTTATTCAATTTATCAGTGTCTGCATATGTCATAGGCACATCACCATCTTGCATTGGATAATGAATCTTCTCGGCCTGTACTCCACAAGCACTTTCTATGGCTTTGATAAAGTTAGACAATTTTTCAGGGTTGTTATTACCGATGTTGTATATTTCAAAAGGTAGCGCTTTTTGAGGTGGTGTTACAAGTAGTCTTACAATCCCTTCGACGATATCGTCGATATAAGTGAAGTCCCTCAACATATTACCATTGTTGAATACTTTAATGGGACGGTTATGCAAGATAGCATCTGTAAATAGCCAGGGCGCCATGTCGGGGCGACCCCAGGGGCCGTAGACAGTAAAGAAACGAAGACCAGAGATAGGCATATTATAAAGATGGGAGTAGCTTGCAGCCATAACCTCATTTGCCTTCTTGGTCGCCGCATAGTAACTCACCGGGAAGTCAACGCGATCATCCTCTGAGAAAGGTACTTTTTCATTTCTCCCATATACGCTGGATGAACTGGCAAAGACGAGGTGTTTTATTTTGTGGTGGCGGCAAGCCTCTAGAATATTGGCAAACCCAACAAGATTACTGGCTGTATAAGCTTTGGGGTTTTCAATGGAATATCTGACGCCTGCTTGGGCTGCAAGATTAACCACATAGTCAAATTGGTGCTGCTCAAAAAGCTCGTTAAGAGCAATATCATCTGCAATGTCTGCTTGATAAAAGGTAAAATTTTGCTTGCCTTGTAACGTTGCCAGTCGGGCATATTTAAGGTCGGTGGAATAGTAGTCATTGATATTATCAATCCCTACGATGTCATAGTTGCCATTTTTTAACAGCTGTTGACATAGCGCATGACCAATAAATCCAGCCGCACCTGTTATTAGTACTTTATAAGACATTGTTACTCCATATCTTTACCAAGACGGCGAAACTCTCGATTCAAGAAACCACATTTGTTGATACTATAGGCTTCATAGAAGTCATTTTTTGTAAGTTCATCTTGAACATTGAAAAAATCTCTGGGGAGTGTTGACACTACATGAGTGTAAGCTTGCGATAGCCCCTTATCTCCAATAAATGACTCATAATAATGACGCGTTCCATCAGGTTTAAGTGTTTTATTTCTCAAGTAGCTTGATTTGACCCAGAAAAAGTTATGCCACAACCAGCCTCCTTTTGAGGGAAACAGACCAGCCTTATATATGTCATCGTTCATCAGTAAATACGTCAAGTCCCATGATAAGTTTTTTTGAACATGGTATTTGAATATCCCCATAGATAGTTCGTTGTTGTTTGCTGACCCTTTAGAATGACAGTAGAAAATTAAAGTGTCTGGATTTTTTTTTGCAAACTCAATACATGATAGAATACCATTGTGTTCATAGTTATTGACTTGCTGTATATATTTGCTGTAGATGAAGAAGTCGTATTTTTTTGCTATGTAAAGTAAGGTTGAATATAACCTTTCAGGTATTGTCGCAACAATAAATCGCATATTTACATTGTTTTCATTGCACTGTTTTGAAAGGAATAGTAGTTGTTTTTCTATATAGTCAGCACGAGATTGTATAACATCATCTATTTCATTTTCAGAACCGAAGTATGCAAAATAAAAAATACATTTAACGTTATTCATTCATGATTACCTGAAAGCTGTTCATGCATGATGTTATCATTATCATGATAAATTGTGGAATAACTCTCTTAAAGTGTTTTTGTGTTTATTTATGTCGATTTCACAAATTGATTTTCCTGAACCGTCCAAAGCATATATAGCGATATCTCTGATTCCATCTACAAATACTTCCTGCATATCTAAAGATATATGAAAACCACAGTTAGAATCATTTGATATTCCATGCTGGCATACGTCATGTCTAGATATATTACTATAGGATAGATTGTTTATATAGCTATTGTTATTTATTATGACTTTAATCCCAGAAAGTGGGCTCTTATTTCCAGAGACGGCCCAGCCACTAATTAAAACTGTGCTTCCATTAAGGGAAATACTATCAATGCAAGATAAGCCATTATTATCACTTGAGCGATAAAGAGACTGGATATCACAAGGTTCACTTTTATATGAAATGGCTTTCTTTATATTATCTATATTGTCTTTTACTTTGGAAATAAAGACGTGTGGGTACTGCTCTCGTACCGTGTTAATATCATGGTTTTTGAAGAACCTTCCGTTCAAATCAGAATTTTTTCCAGAAGGCCGACCCCTAGCTGCTTTTTTTGAAAAAAATTCCATTTTTGACTTTATAACGTAATGGTTGATTCTACATTTATCCCAAGAAACACTCTGGCTCAGACCAGTCAAAGTATTCATGTCGCTCAAATCAGAAAGAACATATTTCCCATCAATCTTGAAATAATGTGCATTTTCTCCAGTATCAATCAGCGATTCTTTTCTAATTACTGATTTATAGTGGTTGTTTGCAGGGAAGTTCTGAACTGCTCTATGTTCAAAAAGTTCAATTACAAGTGAATCACTACGAGGCAGTATACAATTAGAGGAGCCATAGATGGCCCAATTTAAAGCTATAGCACCAATATCGGGATCACTGAAAACATTTATCAGGGGTTCGATACCTTTATCTATATCACTTGGGTAAAGGAACTCGTCAGCATCGATAAATGCTATGAATTTGTCATCGCTCTTCAGGTTATTTATTATTTTCTTGTATGCTGGAAGTTGAGGTTTTATTCCAGGTTCATTTTTGTATTCAATTCTAGTAATTATTCCAGATGAGTGTAAATTGCAAAGTAATTCTGAAGACCCATCATTACTGATATTATCTACTATGTAAAACCTATCTACACCTATGGCTTTGTGATATGCAATCCATTCTAGGATATAAGGTCCTTCATTTTTAAAAATTGCACCTATACAAAACATTCTATTGCCTCAAATAAATCAATGTTAGATAGAAAAATCTTCTCTACTGTGGGTCAGGTTCTGGCTATAGAAGGGATCTCGCACCAGATGTTTTCCCCACTTGGATTTCATAAAGTTCACTTCTTTGGTAAAGCGGGCAATCTTTTCCGGTGAATCTTCGGCCCCCCGGCTGATGGATTCATAGTGATAAAGTTCGGCATAGGGGGTCCAGAGATTGCGATAACCCGCCTCGCGCACTTTCAGGCAGAAGTCCACATCGTTAAAGGCCACGTGCAGGTTCTCTTCATCCAGCCCGGCGACATCATCATAAATCTCTTTACGAATAAGCAAGCAGGCTGCCGTCACGGCTGAGAGGGTTTGCGTCAGCAACAAACGGCTGAAATATCCCGGATGGTGGCGAGGGTAATGCTTGTGGGAATGGCCACCCACGCCGCCAATGCCGAGGATAACGCCACCGTGTTGCAGGGTATCGTTGCTGTAATAGAGCTTGGCCCCCACACAGCCGATCTCCGATCGCAGGCAGTGGCTGACCATCTCGGTCAACCACTCCGGGTTGATCACCTCGACATCATTGTTGACCAGACCGACGATGCTCCCCTTGGCATGGCGGGCGCCGAAGTTGTTGATGGCCGAGTAGTTGAAGGGGTGATCGTAGCGCAATACTTTGACCCGGCTGTCTTCGCGCTGGATCTGGGCAAAGAAGTCGAGGGTCTCCTGCTCGACGCTGCCGTTATCGAGGATCAGGATCTCGAAGCGGGTGTAGGTACTGCGTTCCAGGATGCTGCGCACCGCGGTTTCGGTCAGGGCGCGGCGATCCCGGGTGGGGATCAGCAGGCTGACCAGAGGGGCTGGCTCGGGGATGGGGTAGCGCACCCGATAGGTGTTGGCCACCAGGCCTGCCTCTACCCTGACACCGGGTTGCTGGCCAGCGAAATAGTCGCGCAGTGCCTGGATGCCTGCATCCGTGGTGTAACTCTTCTCACCGGAGGCCAGGGCCGTGGAGCCCTCTATGGTGCGCCAGTGGTAGAGCACGCGGGGGATATGGACTATCTGGGTGGCCGTCACATGGGGCAGGCAGCGCAGCAGCAGATCCTGATCCTGGCTACCTTCGACGCCAAGGCGGAAGCCACCAATTTGTTGCAGCAGGCTGCGGCGATAGACCCCGAGGTGGGATACATAGTTTTGCGAGAAGAACAGATCCGGGTTCCAGTCACTCTTGAAATGGGGGTCAAAGCGTTCGCCGCGACCATTGAGCTTGTCTTCGTCACTGTAGAGGATCTGGGTATCGGGCCGTTCACAGATGGCCTGTGCCATAAACAGCAGGGCATGTTCCGGCAGGGCATCATCGTGATCCAGCAGGGCCACGAAATCGCCCTTGGCAATCTGCAGGGCGCTGTTGGACGCCGCCGAGATATGGCCATTTTGCTCGCGGTAGACAACCCTGATCCGGCTGTCTTTGGCCTCATATTCGCGCAGTACCCGCTGTACATGGGCTTTTGGCGAGCGATCATCTGCAATACAGAGCTCCCAGTGGGGATAGCTCTGTGCCAAGACGGATTCGAGGCAGGCACGTAAGTAGATTTCTGCCGGGTTATAGACTGGCATTACCACAGAGATAAGGGGAGGCGCTTTCATGCCAGAGAGCATGGCGTCCACTTCCACGGGAGTGGGCAGCGAGGCCGCTTCTACCGTTTCTATCCACTCTTCATAATCGACAGAGGGCAAGGAGAAACTGAAGGTCTCGTTATAGAGTGCCTGCAACTGTGCCATTGATATGCCTTTACTCTCGGTAGAGATCGACGCCTTGATCTTATCCAGCGGCATATCCCGATAGCTTTGATGCTCTTTTTGAATACGAGCCAGCAATGCTTGTTCAATGTGGCTTTCATTGATGGAGGTAATGTCAAAATGAGTAATGGAAAATTCAGATGCCTGCTCCAGTGGGTCGAAGCGCAAGGCAACAAGTGGAGATTCCAGATAGAACAAGCGACTGGTGGCTACATCTCTTTTATATGGCAAGGTGACCGTTTCAAGCTCGTTAAACCCCTTGCCGGTATCCAGATACAGCTTGGCAAGCCCCTGCTTGGCGGGGCAAGCCAGGGTCAGATTAAACTGGTACCAACCTTGTCCTATGCTGGGGAGCTGTCCTAAATCAATGATGAAGAACGGGTCTTCTCCCTCTGACAACCACCCATGGGGATGATCAATATCGGTTGAAAGTTGGTTCAGTGCCAGATACGGCAGGGCAATCGAAGTGGTTCTCTGAGCTACTGCTGGCGCAACGTCCCAGGATGCACATGGTTTTCTGCCAAGTAGCAGACCATAACGCTTGAAATGCTCTTTGGCAGAGAGCCCGGTCTGGTTGACATCCCAATAGGTGTGCAGATACCACTGTTCGTCAAACTGTGCCAGCAACGCTTCCAGGTTATTGTTAACCGTCATTTTTTATTTTCCCTTGTTGGCCGGCAGACAGTGACGCTGCTCGGCCTTCCCGTGCATGATGTAATGAAGTAACGGATTGATGGTGCCTTGGGCCACATCCGGGTAGGTCTGCAAATACCAGCGGGTATCGAACTGCTCGCTGGGGCTATAGCCTTTATCCGCCCCGACCTTGATAAAGTGCTCGATGGCGGGCAGCCCCGCATCGGCAACCTCTGGATAGCGGTGCAGATACCAGAGTTCGTCAAAGAGCCCGGAGGCTGCAATACGCTCTACGGCGCTTACAGAAGTTGTTGTCCCAGTTGGGCTTTCTTTGAACGTGCGGCCAAGGGCGCGCACGGGGGCGGTCAGTTTCCAAGAGACGGTCTTCTTCAGCTTCTGCGCCCGCGCCTTTGCCTGTTCCAACTGTTGCTCTTTTTGTTGCAACTGGCGGGTTACCTGTTCCAGGTGCCGGGTCATGGTCGCCAGTTCTGCGAAGCGCTCGGCAATATTGGCCTCCAGCTCCTTGTTTTGTTTGGCCAGCTCACCCACTTGTTCTTCGAGCACTGCTTGTTGGCGAGTCGCCTGTTGCTGGCTGGCGGCGAGCTGCTGTTGCAGATCTGCCAGTCCCTGGGCCAGCTTGGCTCGCTCTGTTTGCCAGGCTTGTTCACGAGCCAGAAGGGTATCGTGTATCTGTTGCTTTTCTGCTGTTAGCGAGGTCAGTGATTGATCACGTTCTTCCAGCCAGTGAGTCAGGCTCGCTATCTCGGTGAATCGCTCATTTAGCCCCTGTTCCAGGGCGTCGATCTGCTGCTGCTTTTCCGCACTCAACGAAGCTAGCTCGGTCTGAGCTTGCTGATACTGCGCTTTCACGCTCTGCACCTGCTGCTGCGCGGCCGAGAGCGTGGTGGCGAGCTGCTGATGCGCCGCATCCTGCTGCTTGATGGTCTGGGAGTGCTCGGCAAGCAACTGGGTCTGCTCTTCGAGCAGGCGGGTCAGGGTGGCGGTTTCGTCAAAGCGCTCGCTCAGTGCCTGATTGAGCTTGTTTACTTGCTGCTGTGAGGCGGCGAGCTCGGCGCTGAGGTGCTGGTTCGCCGTGCATTCGGACTGCCACTGTTGCTGTGTGGTGACCAACTCGGCGGCCAGTTGTTGGTGTGTCATCTCTTGATCATTGATGGTGCGAATGTGCCCTGCGATATGCTGAGCCTGCTCTTCAAGTTGCTGCGTCAATACGGCGGTTTCGCCAAAACGCTCGCTCAAGGCCTGATGGAGTTCGCCAATCTGCTGCTGCTGCTCATTGATCGCGGTGTTGAAGTGCAACTCCTGTTGCTGCCAGGCGTGCTGGGCGGCAGCATGCTGTTCACGTTGGCTGACCAGATCGTGGGACAGGGTGTCGCAGAGGCGTTGAAGTTGCTGATGTTCCTCTGCCTGTGTGGCTTGCTGCTGTTGTAGCATCTGCAGCTCGCGCTGCCCCATCTCGATCTGATTACTCAACTGGAGCTGTTCCTGACGCAGAGCATCGCGTTCATGGCCGAGTGCATCATGCTGGTTTTCCAGCAAGCCATAGGCCCGTTGCAGTTGGCTCTTGGTCTCGTTTTCATCCTTGAGCTCTTGCAGCAGGGCCGTCGCTCGCTCTTGCAGTAGCCTGATCGTGTCACCTTGTTCGGCCAGCGAGCGCGACTGGGCATGTTGAGTGCGCAGGGACTGATCCAACTGGCACTGTAAGTCGGCGAGTCGGTGCGAACCTTCGGTGAGTGCCAAGTTGCTCTTGCCAAGCGCCTGGGTCAGTTGGGCGGTGCGCTGCGTCTCTTCATTGAGTTGCAGCGCCTGGTCATTGAGCTGTTGCTGCAACTGCTGCAGGGTTTGCTCGCGATCGGCGGCTTGTTCATGGTGTTGCGCCAAGCGATGTTGCAATGCCCGGTGCTCATCTTGCACTTGTGCCTGCTGGGTGAGCAGTGATGCTTTCTCCTCGGCAAGCTGAGCAAGCTCGGCATTCATCTGCGCGATCTGCAAGGTGGCCTGCGTGAGCGATTTCTCCTGCTCTTGTTTGGCGGTCAGTGCCTCTTCGCGCTGTTGCTCACAGGCAGCGAAGCGAGCGTGAGCGTCCGCGGCTTGCTGTTGCAGCATGGCGATTTCATCGACATGAGCCTGCGCTTGCTGGGCGAGCAGTGACTGCTTTTCTTGGGCAAGCTGAGCAAGCTCGTCGGTCGCTTGTGTGATCTGTTGTGTCGCGTGAGCTAGCGCATTCTCAAGACTCTGTTTGGCTGCCAGCCCCTCCTCGCGCTGCTGTTCGCTGGCGGCAAGGCGAGCGTGGGTGTCCGCGGCTTGCTGTTGCAGCATCTCGAGTTCGGATGCCAGTGCCTGGGCGCGTTGCTGCTGTGCCGACAGCTGGGCCTCTTGTGCCTTGCTCTCTTCCAGTTGGCGCTCGAGAGCTATCAATTGATGGTGTTGGGCGGTGATGCGCTCGGCCAGACGGCCCCTTTCCAACGCCTGCTGCTCTTGCAGTTGTTTCTGCTCCATCTGCAGGCTGTCTCGCTGAGTGATCAGCTGTTGCTTTAACTGGCTGTTTTCCCAGCTATCGCCACAGGCCTTGCCCAAGCGAGAGAAGATATCCTGTACCTGCTTTGCCGCTTGGGCATTGGCGAACAGGTCATAGAGGTTCTTCATCTCCGGCGCCTGCTCACTGCCCACCCCAATCACGCCCAGGCCATGACCATGGGCAAATTCAAAGTGGGGGTACTGCTGCTTGAGCTCATCCAGCAGTTGGAATACGCCAAAGCCGCGTTCCCTCACATTGGTGTCGTGCATGATGACAACGGCTCTGTCAGAGAGCTTGGGCAACCAGCTCTCAAAGTCATGGCGCACGGCGTCAAGGGTGTGCAGGCCGTCGATATGGAGCAGGTCTATGCTGCCTTGAGGGAAATGTGCCAACGCCTGATCGAAGGTGCTGCGGATCAGGGTGGAGAAACTGGAATAGTGCTGCTGATTGTATTCAGAGACCTGCCCATAGACTTCCTCGCCATACACCCCCGCATGCTCATCGCCTCCCCAGGTGTCAACGGCAAAGCAGAGGGTTTCCAGATCGAGCTTGGTCACGGCCTGGCAAAACGAGAAGTAAGAGCTGCCGTAATGGGTCCCTAATTCCACAATCTTGCGGGGACGCAGGGTTTCCACCAACCAGAAGGCGAAGGGGATGTGCTCCAGCCATGCAGATTGCGCAATATAGGTTGGACGCCAAAAAAGGGAGCGCTTGAAAATCAAGTCCAGCTCGGCATTGGGCTGCACGACGGGCTTTTGCTTGCGGTTTGCCACTGAACGGCTGTGTTGTTGACGGTCCATCGGGGAAGGTCTCTTGGGTATTTGAACAAGGATTTAATTGAGGTGGTCACTGTCGTGGCCACGCTCTTGAGGGATTAGCCAAGGTCCATGACCCTGGCTGAAATAGAGTATTGACTGGCCAATGATGCCGTGGTTCGTCAGTCCTGGTGCTCACGCAAGGTGGCAAGGCCCATCACGATCAACCCGTAAAAGAGGATAAGCAGCACGCTTACCGTGGCCAGGTTGTAGAGACGGCGAGGGTATTCCGCATCCTGCGCCAGGCTCGGTTGGCTGATGACCAGCAGGTGCTTGAGCTTGCGGTATGCCTCTATCCTTGCCTGCTCCAGGCTGATGAGGCCCGTCTTGTAGAGATCCGCTGCCAGGGTAGCCTGGGTCTGTACATCCATGTAGCCGGCGGTGATCTCGTTCATGGCTTCTTTATCCTGGCCGGTGAGCTTGGCACGCTCCTGCTCCAGTTGCCTGGTTAGAGCATCGACCCGGCTCTGCACCGAGATGACTGCGGGGGCGGTCTCTTTCATGTAACTGCGCAGTTGCTTGAGTTGCGCCTGCTGGTTCACCAGCTCGCCCTCAATCTGGCTGACGACCCCGAGACGCGCGCTGCTGGTGGATTCCGGGCTGATGAGTTGGTGGCTGTTTTGAAATGCCAAGACCTTGGCCTTTTCGCCCTGAAGTCGTTGATAGGCGCGATCGACCTCTTGCTCGACAAAGGCCAGTTGCTCCAGCGCCACCTGATGCCCCAGCTTGTTGATAAAGCGCTCGGATTCCTTGAGCATCAGCCCTACCACTTGCTGGCCATATTCGGGATCAAACGCCTGTAACTCGATGGCCAGTACACCCGACAGCTCATCGAGGCGCAGCGTCAGGTGCTTGCGGTAGTATTCGATAAAGTCTTCCCGGCTGACATCCTGTGGCAGACGAGAAAAATAGTCGGCCTTGTTGCTCTGGTAATGGGCCTTGAGGCCGAGTTCTTTATCCAGCTTGGCCAGCAGATCCCAGGATTTCAGGTATTCCTGGATCAGCAGCACATCCTGATGATTACTGCCACCCAGTCCCAGCATCGACAGGGCATCGGGCAGCATCTTGATCTGATCTGCCTGCTTGATCATCAGCTCGGCTCGGCTCACATACCGATCCGAGGCGATGACGCCGAGATAGAGGGCGGCAATGGCAAAACAGGCGACGACCCAGAGAAAGCTGCCGAGTTTGAGGCTCTGTTGCCATGAGCGGTGGGCAATCTGAAAGCCGCTGGAGTCGATAAAAAAGCGTTTGGGCTCATTGCCGAGCTTGCGCAGTTTGCGCACGAGGCGGGATGGTTTTTCGGAACGGATAGGTTGGGTCATATTGGGTGCAGCTTGTTAAAGATCCTGATAAATGCGGATGGCGTCGTCGATATCGTTGAATACTTCCAATGCAGCGTTGCGCAGCAGTATTCCCATGTCGCACTGCTGGCGCAGGTTTTTCATGTCGTGGGATACCATGATAAGGCTCGCGGTCTCGCGTTTTTGATTGAACGTATCGATGCATTTCTGTTTGAAGCGGGCATCCCCTACCGAGGTGATCTCATCGGTCAGATAAATGTCAAAGTCAAAGGCCATACTGACGGCGAAGGAAAACTTGGATCTCATGCCGCTGGAGTAGGTCTTGATCGGCAGCTCGAAGTGCTGGCCGATTTCGGAAAACTCCTTGACCCACTCCTCCACGACCCGAGTATCACGTACCCCGTGGATGCGGCAAACGAAGCGGGTATTCTCCCGCCCCGTCATGCTGCCCTGAAACCCCCCGCCGAGGGCCAGCGGCCAGGAGACGCGGCAAAGACGGGTCACTTTGCCTTGGTTGGGGGTATCCATGCCCCCCAGCAGGCGAAGCAGGGTGGATTTACCCGCCCCGTTCACCCCCAGAATACCGATATTGCGATTACGCGGCAGCTGGATGCTCACATCGCGCAGCACATAGTTGCGGCCAAACTTGGTGGGGTAGTATTTGGATACATTGTCAAGAATGATCATGGGGTTTCACTTTAACTGGCAATCAGCCGGCGATGATTTAGGCGATAGCAGCTCATGGCGAAGGTCAGCAGCAGCAAGGTGACGCTGGCAAAATACATCCAGCTGACGCTGGGGCTGCTGTAACCGGCGATCCAGCCAGTGCGTATCAACTCCACGGCATGCACCAGCGGATTCCATAAGAACCAATGATGATATTGCACCGGGATGGCCGCCAGCGGATTCATCACGCAGGAGATAAACATCAGCGGCATCATCAGCAGATCAAGAAACTTGTTCGCCTCCTGGAATAGTTTGCCAATGACGCAAAAGACAATACCGAGGGAGAACGAGAATATCATGAGCAGCAAATAGCCGAGGATGACTTGCAAGGGGTCAGCCGGGATAGCATCAAACCCAAACCAGAGCAGCCCCAGCACCAGTATGATACCCACCATCATGCCCACCATGACCTCTAGCATGAAGCGGGCAACAAAGGTGGCGAAGGGGGTGACCTGACGATAACAGAACAGCCCCATGTTGGCGTTGACGGCAGATTTAAGTTGACTCACCACCTTGTTGAAAAACATGAAAGGCAGGTAACCGGCCGTGATAAAAACCTGCGCAGGCACGCCACCGAACCCACTCTGGCTGCGCATCCCAAAGACGACGCTGAACAGGCTGATCATCAACAGTGGCTCAAGCAGAGCCCAGGCATAGCCCAGCCGGTAACTGCCAAAACGGGTCTTCAGTTCTCGGATAAGCAAACCAAACGTCACATCGCGCAGCACCTGCAGGGGCGTTCGAGGTGTTTGACTGAGAATGGGTTTATGCATTGAGTCGTTTACCGTATGGCAGACTCGCCGATTGACGAGTCTGCATTGTTCGGTGTGGGCGGTTTAGTTGATGGCTACGTTTGCCGCCACGGCGATCTGATAGATGATCTGGGTAATGTCTTTGACCGACTGCATGGTTTTGCTGTCAACCTTGGGCAATACCATGATCTGATCCCCAGGCTGAACGCTGCCCTGGCCTTTAAATTCCACCAGTCCGTTGGCATGCACCACGGCAATGCGCTCATCATTGGCTCGTTCGGTAAAGCCACCCGCCCAGGCGACATAGTCATCGAGGTCGGCATTGGCGTTGTAGACCACGGCTTGTGGCATCAGCACCTCACCACCCACCTGAATGAGATCCGTCTTGTTGGGGATCACTATCTGATCGCCTTGCTCCAGCTGAATGTTGGCGATGATACCCTTGTCGGCCACCACGACTTTGCCAAGAGGCTGGATCTTGCGGGCTTTGTCCACAAACTGCATGACCAGTTCTGCCTCTTTGGCCCGTATGGCTGCTTCGCCATCCGAACTGGCCGGGGCGGTGAACACGCTGCGCTCCAGCCGGTTGAGCGACTCATCCAGCATATCTTTCTGCCTGATGGCCACACTCTTTCGCATCAGATAGATGGATTGGTAATCGGCCAGCTCTGGGTTAATCGGAATATGATTGAGCAGATCGTGCAGCTTGGTTTCTTTGCGGACGGTGAAATAAGAGGGCCCCATGTAACTGCCACTGACCTGCACATCGTAAACCTGCGCATGCATGTCATCGTTGAACAACACCTTGTCGCCGTCCTTGAGTTGGACCTGGGCAAAATCCTTGTAAGGCAGATAGATAGAGAAGGGACCATTTGAGCGGTCACCGATAACACCGACATGACTCACCTTGGCGAGGGGGAGGGCATAGTTGACCAGCTCCGAACCCAGCGTATTGCGCTGCTTCAACTCGAAGCGGAACGGATTGCGAACCTTGCCTGCCACATTGATCATCGGCCCCTGGGGCTCCACCAGGATGACATCCTGATCTTTCAGGGACAACTTGGGCATTCTGCCTTTCTGGATAAATTCGTACAGGTCTATCTGCTGGATGAGCTGGTTTTGGCGCAAGACTTTGATTTTGCGATAGCTGCCGCGCTCTGAGTCTATGCCGCCCGCCCGCTTGAGAAAATAGAGCACGCTGTCAGACGATTGTCCGGCGTATTGGCCAGGACGGATCACCGGTCCCGTCACAAATACACTTACCGGGGTTGTCGTCAGCAGATTGACGTAAATATTGACGTTGTTGGTAAATACGTCGCCAATTTTGCTGGTCACCAAATTGTTTATCTGGCTGGCAGGGACATTCTTGACATTGATCGGGCCCACATCGGGGATGAAAATATTACCCTGATTGTCGACCGTTACCACATTGGAGAAATTGACCGCACCCCAGATCCAGATATTCAGCTTGTCT
Organism: Aeromonas crassostreae; assembly: GCF_054052445.1. Taxonomy (NCBI): domain Bacteria; kingdom Pseudomonadati; phylum Pseudomonadota; class Gammaproteobacteria; order Aeromonadales; family Aeromonadaceae; genus Aeromonas; species Aeromonas crassostreae. Next base: position 83,805 of record NZ_JBSTYM010000013.1, read on the forward strand.
CCGGGCGCTATCAGATAATTGTCGTTCAAGCCATCACTGCGTTCGGTTTCATAGCCACCGGCAAACAGATTGGCGCCGTAGGGGGGAGGGAGTCCAGCCTCGGCTTGTGGCAGCAATTTCCGCACATCTGATTCGCCTGGCAGCAACATGCCCTGACGATTCTGCTGGGTAAAGCTGCCGGTGGTGGAACTGGTGTTGGCTTGACCACTCAAGGAGGATTGGCCACCCAACTGGGGCCGGTTGTTGCCACCACCATTGCCTGACAGGTTATAGCCAAATGATGACCCATTCGATTGGGTTTGGTCAGGTGCGCTGGCCGCCATGGTGGTGCAGGAGGCGCCGATGAGAAACAGGAGGGCACCCAGCTGACGAACGTTCATTTTCTTCAAAACATATACCTTCGAGTTTATTGCTCAGCAAGAAGGTTGCTGATAGAGGCCTGTTCCAATTGGGGTACCAGATACCACTGTTCATCGAGCTTGCAGGTGGCTCGTCTCTGTGAGTGATGTTGACTGCTATCAAACAACAGTTCTACGCACTCACGCCCCAAGGCTGAAACATAACGTTGTCCCAGGGTAAAAGTGGTGCTGTTGGTGCTGAGGGCAGCCCCTTGCGGCTGAGTATCGAGAGCCTGTTGCAGGTTTGCTGGCATGGCTTGCAGCTGTGTGGTCGATGATGGATTGACGAGAGGACGGGAGGCTTCGACCTGCTTTGGCTCATAGGCGCAGCCACTCATAGAGATTGCCAGCGATATTGCCAGAAACCGGGGTATATAGTTCATGTGTCAATATTGTCCATGGAATCAAAATCTGGATGTAAATGCAATGTTACCAAGCACTGTTGTCGCGTTTGTTGCAACAATGACGCTGGATTGTTGGGCGCGTCTGCTACCCTGGACGGGCGCATATATGAACAAAAATAAATCAATTCACTCGAAATATAAGCTTTCCTGGCCTATTGCTGGTTGATTTGATCGTTTGGTGAGCGAAAATTGTTTGTTTAATGACCAAGCTGACCCAGAAAAGATTCATACGCTTGCCCTACCGTGAGCTCTTAGTCGTCATGCGATGCATCGAAAGGTAAAAAAAGAGGAAAGCTACCGCACGGAAGTGACATTGTTCCGGTCAAAAAAAGCACATTTTTTATTGAAAAGTAAAATCAAGGCACACAGAGGGGGTTAACAGCGGAACTGTTTAACAAAAATGCCTGTCATCCAGGCCATTATCCCATGCTTGTCTGTGCTCGCCAATGGCAAGCACAACGCTTTGTTTTTAATTGCGTAACATCCTACTTATTGGATGCGATTGAGTCAACACATAATAACGAACTTCAGTGCACAGTAATCACCATCAACTTATTGTTTTTAAAGTAATTAATTTTTCACCTCATAGTAATGTGTTAATTTCATGAAGGTTTATGGACAAGGTATGGTTAATTAAGACACCTCTTATGTAGTACTTCTCGCCATTCTAACCATGCCGGGTGCCTAATTTACAAATACATTACATATCTGGGCGTTATCTTGCTTTGGCTATTATTTAGTCTGACCTTTTTATTATGCTGATTTTTGATGTTTGGTATCTTTATTGGTAGCTCAATTGGCTGAAAATACATTATTTTTTAGTTTTACATGTCACGTTGACAACCGCTCTGACTACTGACTATGCCTGATGTGTGCCTGGGTGAGTTTGAGGAAGGCACCACTGGATCACCGGATGTAGGAGGGGACATGGACGTCAACACTCTCTTGCTCTCAGGGCTGCTGACTTCGTTGGCGGTGAGTTCGGGAGCACTTGCCAATGACAAGATTATTGCACTGCAGCTGGGGACACCGGCCGAGAGCGAGAAGCTCGACATCTTTACCGCAGATCTCAAATATCATCGCATGTTCTGGCATTGGGGGGATTCCGGGTGTCAATCTGGTATGAGCGTTCGTGGTGGCATGTTGAAGGTTGGGGAGGAGTACACCACCAGGCTGGGGGGCGGTGTTCGCGCCGAATGCTTATGGGGGCATTGGGTGATGTGGATCCCCGCAGGGGTGGTGTGGTTGGCTGATCATGAGTTTGGCCACAGAGGCAATGGCTTCAAAAATTATGGCGGACCCTTCCAATATGTTGTCGGTATTGGCCTTGGTTATGAGCTAACGGCAAACTGGCGGCTTGGTTATCAGTATGAACACATGTCCAATGCCAATATGTATGAGCAGAATCCTGGTTTGGACACCCACACGCTGCATATCGAGTATCGGTTTTAAATTTCTTCTTTTTTGTGCTGCCAAGCCCCTGCCTGTCAGGGGCTTTTGTCGTCGTGTGGCGGGGTTCCTCAGCGACCGAGGTAGGTGCGGTCGAAGAAGGTGTAGACCCAGTGGGGGCGGTAGACGGCGAGCAGTGTCATGGTCATGCCGTTGAGCAGGGCCTCGGGGAAGAGCAGCAGGGGCCAGATGGTGAGGTAGTCATCCATGATGGTCTGCCAGGGATAGTCACCGCTCAGGCCGAGCAGCAGGGCGGTGGCCAGCATCTTGGCCGAGATGGCCAGGGCGCCGCCGAGGAAGGCGGCGATAAACAGGTAGACGAACAGGTGGCGGGGCAGCCAGGCCCAGCTCCCCAGAAACAGCAGCCAGCTGGTGGCCACCGGCAGGGCGATGCCTACCAGGGCATGCCAGCCGAGGTCGGCCCAGGACTCTGTGCCCGCGTAACTGAGCAGCAACAGGGTGAGGGTGGGTGCCCAGAGCGCCAGGCGCCAGCCCAGCAGCAGGGTCAGGCTGGTGAGGCCGAGAAAATGCACCTCGAGCCCCTCATGGAGTCCAGCCCGCAGCAACCAGAGCGGCAGCAAGGCGATGGCGCTGCCAAGGAGCAGGTGTTGATAGAGGGGGGTCGTGCGCAGGCTTTGCCAGAGGCTCCCCTTGAGGGTCGCCGTCAGCAGCAGTAACCAGAGAAGCAGGGCCGCGAGTTGGCCTTCACTCATGGGGCATCCTTGCCTTGGGGCCGCGAACGGGTCGCGGCCGTATCAGGAGATCAGTACTTCACATTGCCATGGTACTGGCCGAGGATGGCCTGGATCTTGTCCATGGTCTCCCGTTTGGGGGGGTGAATGCCGGTCAGTTCGTAGGTTTCCCCCAGCACGTCCCACTTGTGTTTGCCCAGTTCGTGGTAGGGCAGCAGCTCCACCTTCTCCACCGCGCTGCCCAGCTCCTGGATGAAGCGGCCCAGCCCCTCGGCGCTCTCCTCGTCGTCGGTCCAGCCCGGCACCACCACGTAGCGGATCCACATGGTCTTGCCCTTGGCGGCGAGATGGCGGGCGAATTCCAGGGTGTACTTGTTGCTGACATGGGTCAGGGGGATGTGCTTCTCGTCATTGATCTGCTTGATGTCGAGCAACACCAGATCCGTGTTGTCGAGCACCTTGTCGAGCATGTCGTCGTAGTGGCGCACGAAGCCGTTGGTGTCGAGGCAGGTGTGGATCCCCTGGGCCTTGCAGGCGGCAAACAGCTCGGCGATGAAGGCTTGCTGCAACATGGCTTCCCCGCCGGAGGCGGTCACGCCGCCGCCGGAGGCATTCATGAAGTGGCGATAGCTGGTGAGATCCTTCATCAGCTCGGGTACCGTCACCTCCCGGCCGCCCTGGGTGTCCCAGGTGTCCCGGTTGTGGCAGTACTTGCAGCGCATCAGGCAGCCTTGCATGAAGACGATGAAGCGAATACCGGGGCCATCGACGGTGCCGCAGGTTTCAACGGAGTGGATCCGGCCAATGACTCCGGGTGCACTGATTTGAACGGCAGGGATCTGATTACTGACAGACATAGACAACTCCAGCGTTTCGAGCAGGCCGTTATTTTATTACGAAAGTCCCTATAAATCCTACATGTTTAGCCAGGCGACAAGGGCGCCAGCAGCGCCTCCAGCGCCTTGACCGGCAGCGGCCTGCTGGTGAGGAAGCCCTGATAGTGCTGGCAACCGAGCTGCTTGAGCATGTCGAGCTGCTCCTGCTCCTCGACCCCTTCGGCGGTGACGGTGAAGCGAAATACCCGGGCCAGATCCAGGATTGCCTTGACGATGGCCCTGTCCTGCTCGCTGTGGACCAGGGTCTGGATGAAGCTTCTATCCAGCTTGACCTCATCGGCCGGCAGATCCCGCAGGTAGGCCAGCGACGAATAGCCGGTGCCAAAATCATCGATGGAGAGCAGGATGCCGAGCTCCTTGAGCTGGCGCATGCGGGCGATACTCTCCAGCCGGTTCTCCAACACCACGGATTCGGTGATCTCCAGCAGCAAGCGGGAGGGGGGTACCCCGGTGTCGCGCAATATGTACTCCACCTGCTGCACGAAGCCGGCGGTGTGGAACTGGCGGGCGCTGACGTTGACGGAGAGATGGGGAATGGCCCTCCCCTGGTTGAGCCAGAAGCTGTACTGGGCGCAGGCGGTCTTCATCACCCAGTAGCCGATGTCCTGGATCAGGCTGGTCTCCTCGGCGATGGGGATGAACTCACCGGGGGGCACCATGCTGCCATCACTCTTTTGCCAGCGCAGCAGCGCCTCGATGCCGGAGAGGGCGCCGTTGTCGACCCGATACTGGGGCTGATAGTGCAGCAGCAGCTCGTGGTTGCGCAGGGCGTCCCGCAGCTGGTTGTTGAGGGCCAGCTTGTTTTTCTCCTGCTCGGCCATGGTCTGGCTGAAGAAGACATAGCTGCCCTGGCCGCCACGTTTGGCCATGTGGGCTGCGGTATCGGCCTGCTGCATCAGGATCAGGTGATCCTTGTCCTCCCCCGAGAAGAGGCTGATGCCGATGGAGACGCTGCAGTGCAGCTTGTGGGACTCGATGTCGAAGGGGATGCGAAACAGGCTCATCAGCTCGCGGGCGAAGTGCTCCGCCAGAATTTTGGCGGTGACATAGCCCTGGCCGAGGGCGTTGAACAGCAGGGCGAACTCGTCCCCCGAGATGCGGGCCAGCACCAGATTCTCCTGGGGCAGTCCCTTGAGGCGCTCGACCACGGCCTGCAGCAGCTTGTCGCCATAGGCATGGCCGAGGGAGTCGTTGATCGACTTGAAGTTGTCCAGATCCAGCAGCAGCAGGGCGCCCCACTGACCATTGGGCTCATCCAGGGTGCGGCGCAGGGCATCGGTCAGGCTGCGGCGGTTGAACAGGCCACACAGATCGTCGTAATAGGCGAGCTGCTCTATGTTGCGGGCCGCCTCCCGCTCCTTGCTGACGTCATAGAAGCTGCAGACCAGGTGATTGATCTCGTCTTGTTCATTCTTGACCCCGCTCACCATGAGCCGCACCGGGAACAGGTTGCCGGCCTGGTTGAGGCACTGCTCCTCCCCGATCCAGAGCTCCTGGTTACGTACCGCCTGCCAGACCTCTTCCTTCAGGCGATCGCCGTAATAGGGGGGGCGCAGCCGATCGATATGCTGGCCCACTATCTCCTGCTCGCTGAAACCGGTGATGCGGCAAAAGGATTGATTCACCTTGAGGATGATGCCCTTGGCATCGGCCACCAGCAGGCCGTCGTGGGTGTTGAAGGCGACCTCGGCCAGGCGCAGGGCATCGTCGGCGGCCAGGCGTTGCATCTCGACGGTGGCGCGGCTGGCCTGGGCGCTGAGGGCATCGAGCAGGGGCATGGGATCGGACAGGGTCTGGGGGAGCAGCAGGATGAGCTGGCCGATGGGCCGCTTGGCCGACTGCACCAGGGGAATGCCGATGAAGGCCTGGGCATTGTGATGGAGCAGCTTGGTCGCCAGGGGGTAGCGCAGCGCCAGATCCTCCACATAGAGGGCCTGGCCATGGTGAAACAGCTCGACGCTGGGACCGGGATCCAGGTCCATGGGGGACCAGTGCAGGGTCTCGTCCTGGCGGCGAACGTGGCGCGGTATGACCCAGAGCTTGCTGCCCCTGGGTTGGTACTCACCAATCCAGCCGAGCATGGCGCCGCTGGCGGCGCAGGCCCAGCCGACCAGCGCCTCGCAATAGTCGATGCCGGTCAACATGCTCAGCTCGCCGGGCAGCGCCAGCAGGGGGGCCGCCGTCTGGGGGACGTCTTCTATGTGCGGTTGCCAGTGGCCCAGGCGCTGGGCGCAGTGGCGTACCAGTTGCAGCATCTCTTCGTTGAGCTGGATCGGGTTCTGGTACTCCAGGCTGAGCACGCCGATGAGTCTGTCATGGTCGAGCAGGGCGGCATCGAGACGGGCGCGCACCCCATGCTCGCTCAGGTAGTAGTGCTGGCACAGCATGGGCTGGTGGGCCGCCTCGGAGAAGCTCAGTGCCTTGCGGGTGCGCAGGGCGCGGATGTAGCGGCTGTCACCGCGCAGGGGGCCGAGGGGAGGGGTGTCCTCCTCCAGCCCCAGGGTGAAGACGGGGGTGAGCTGCTCGCCGCCGAACGGGCCATTGGCCTGGTAATGCCAGAGGATGAGGCGATCCGCCGCCAGGGTCTCTCTCAGGCTCTCCAGCATGGGGGCGAACTGCTGCTGGCTCGCCATCTGGCTCAGCCGGGGCAGGTGCAGGGCGAGATCCGCCATGGCCTCCTGGGACTGGGTCTGAAGGCACAGCAGCCAGAAGGCATCTTGCTCGTGGGAGAGGGCAATCTGCCAGATCATGCCGTCAAAGCGCAGGCTCAGCCGGCCACCCTGCCCCTGGCTCAGCATCCGCTCTATGGGGCCGCGCAGGGGCTCCGGCAACTGGGCCGGCCAGGGGGACCTGGGCTCATCGAGCCAGTGCAGGGGGGTCTGCATCACATCCGTCAGGGCGACCAGTCGCTGGCTGCGAGCATCCAGGCGAAAGAAGAGCGGTACCGAGGTGCTGGGCACTGACTGGCGAAGTGCGATAGACGACATGAAGGGAAACATCCTGTTGAGCAACTGCCGGAGGGCCAAGAATACTGCATATTGGCGGCAAACAAAATTCCATTGATATCTAAATTAGGTGTTGCTAATTTATTGTTTTCCTCGCGCCAAGTGGAGTCTGAGATGATGCGTATTCTGATTGTGGGCGGTGTGGCTGGCGGCGCCTCGGCGGCGGCCCGTGCCCGTCGAGTGAATGAAGAGGCAGAGATAGTGATGTTCGAGCGGGGCGAGTTCGTCAGCTTCGCCAACTGCGGTCTGCCCTACCACATAGGAGGTGACATAGCGGAGCGGGATGCCCTGCTGCTGCAGACGCCACAGAGCTTCAAGCGCCGTTTCAACGTGGATGTGCGGGTCTTTCACGATGTGATCGAGATAGACAGGGCGGGCAAGAGCCTGCTGGTGCGCAACCTGCAGACCGGGGAAGAGCGGCGCGAGCCTTATGATCGCCTGTTGCTGAGCCCAGGAGCCGCCCCCATCCGGCCCCCCTTCCCCGGCATCGATAGCCCCCACGTTTATACCCTGCGCAACATCCCGGACATGGATCGCATCCTGGCGGCCCTGGCGCACGACCAGCCACGCCATGTGACCGTGGTTGGTGGCGGCTTCATCGGGCTGGAGATGATGGAGGCGCTGCATCAGCGCCAGCTGGATGTCACCCTGCTGGAGCTCTCCGATCAGGTGATGGCACCGGTGGACAAGGAGATGGCCAACCTGCTCCATGCCCGCATCCGGGAAGAGGGAGTCGATCTGCGCCTGCACACCGGTCTCAATGCCATCGAGAGTCTGGATGTGACGGCGGAGAAGACGGCGGACGTGCCGACCGCCAACAGCGGCGGCCTGCGCCTGACTCTGAGCGACGGTTCGCATCTTGAGACAGGTCTGTTGATCCTGGCCATCGGGGTCAAGCCGGAGACCTTGCTCGCCGCCAAGGCGGGGTTGGCGCTGGGGCCGCGCGGCGGCATCAAGGTAGATGCCGGCATGCGCACCTCGGATCCCTTCATCTATGCGGTGGGGGACGCGGTGGAGGAGACCGACTTCGTCACCGGCGAGTCGGTGCTGATCCCGTTGGCGGGCCCCGCCAACCGCCAGGGGCGCATCGCCGCCGACAACATGCTGGGCCGAAGCGAAACCTACAAGAAGACGCAAGGGACCGCCATCTGCAAGCTGTTCGACCTGGCGGTGGCGAGCACAGGCCTCAACGAGAAGCGGCTGGTGCAGCTGGGTCTGCCGTTCGAGAAGGCCTATGTCCACCCGGGCAGCCACGCCGGTTACTACCCCGGCGCCCACCCCATCAGCCTCAAGCTGCTGTTTGCCCCCGATGGCAAGATTTATGGCGCCCAGGCCATCGGCAAGGATGGGGTCGACAAGCGCATCGACGTGCTGGCGGTGGCCCAGCGTGCCGGGCTCACCGTGTTTGACCTGCAGGATCTGGAACTCACCTATGCGCCGCCGTTCGGGTCGGCCAAGGACGCAGTCAACATGGCGGGCTTCGTGGCGAGCAACCACTTGAAGGGGGACACCATCCTTTGCCATGCGGCCGAGGTCAATGCCCGCAATCCCCATCAGCAGGTGCTGGATGTGCGCAATGGCCCCGAGCTCGACAAGCTGGGCCGGATCCCGGGGGCCATGCACATTCCCCTCGACGAGCTGCGCGGCCGCCTCCATGAGTTGCCAAAAGACAAGGAGCTGCTGGTCAGCTGCCAGGTGGGTTTGCGCGGCCATGTGGCCTGCCGCCTGCTGAGCCAGCACGGTTTTCGGGCGAAGAACCTCTCCGGCGGCTTCAAGACCTGGCAGCTGGTCATCGCCGAGTAGATCTGCCCGGCCGACATGGCCCAATCGCCTGCTTTGCATGAAAAAGGGCCACTCCATGGAGTGGCCCTTTTTGACACCCTGAGTACCGCCCGATCAGGGGGCGCTGTCATGGAGCTGCTTGCGGATGTGGTGCTGCAAGACCGCCAGCATGGAGGCGCCGGAGAGGCCTATCATCAGGGCGCCGTTGACCGCTTCCAGCGGCCCGAGCATCTTCCACTGCGGGCTCATGACGATGTCGCCATAGCCCAGGGTGGCGAAGTTGACCCCGGAGTGGTAGACCGCCTCCTGCAGGGTGTCGAACTCCCCGAGCCACAGGAAGAGCGCCCCCCAGACGCCGATCTGTGCCAGGTTGCCCAGCATCACCAGGGTGATGATGGCAAACAGCGCCAGCATGCCGGCCACCACCCCCTCACGCTTGCCGAACCGCTTGATGTAGAAGCGGATGCACCAGACGGACACCAGGGATTGCAGCAGCATGTTGATCAGGATCACCGGGATGCCGACCATAAATATGAGAAACATGTCAGTCTCCTAACTTGGCTTCTGCCAGTGGTCGGCCGACCGGCCACCACTGCTCGAGCAGCAAGATACACAGCCAGCCATAACCGGCCACCACCAGATAGAGGCCACAACGCATGGCCGCCGCCAACCACACATCCTTGCCGGTGGCGCTGTCCTCGATGGCTGGGCCAAACAGGATGAGCGCCGTGATCCAGGCATTGCTCCAGAATGACGGCGGGAAGCGGCTCGCCACCAGCCGGATCAGACGCCGCGCCAGCCAGAGGGTCATCAGGGTCAGCATCAGCACCAGCATCAGGAGCGAGGGCCAGAGGCTGAGCCCCAGCCAGAGTGCACAGGCCAGCAGGGCACCCATCAGGGTCGAGAGCACCAGCTCCTGGCCCGCCTGTCTGGCGTTGAGGGAGGTGCTCTGCTGGGCCAGCGTCACCGTCTTCATCACCGCCGGAATGTAGAAGGCCGGGTTGCCGAGGGCCAGCAGCCACACCGGCATCACGATGGCAACGGCGCGCAGCGCCAGCCGCTCGGGGTATTCGGGGGGCAGCGGTACGGGCCTTGGCGCCGCTCCCGCCACCGGCAGGGGGGGGAAAAGCGCGTGAGCCATGCGGTTGACCAAGGTGCCCACCAGGATCCCCAGCCCCATCATCTGGGCGATGGCGATGGCCAGTGACTGCTCGATGAGCCCGGCCACCGGGATCACCGTAATGGCCATGATGAGCAGCATGGCGGCGGCCCCCTTGCCGGCCATCGACTGCTGCATCAGCAGGTAGAGCAGCAGTCCGATGAGCAGCACGGCCGCCAGGGCATAGTGGGTCAGCAGGGGCACCAGCAGCACCCCGGCGGCCATGATCCCCAGCAGCAGGAGCCCCCCTGCCAGCCCCTTCTTCAGGCCGAGCGCCTCCCCGGGGCGGCACAGCACCACCCAGGCCATGATGACGCCGAGGTGGGGCATGGGCAGGGCCAATCCGTAACAGATCCCCGCCGCGAGCCCGATGCCCGTGCCAATGCGCAGTACAGCCCTGTCGGCGTTATGCATATGGCGCCTCAATAGAGGAAGGAGAAGAGGCTCATCAGCCGGATATAGAGCGCCCCCAGGAGGTGCATCACCCCGCTCTCGCTGGTGTAGACCAGCACATCGGCCTGGCCGCCGACCCGCAGCGCCTCGACCGGCGGAAAGTCGTCGCTCTGGAAGGCGATTTTGACCGGGAAACGCTGCGCCTGACGCAGCCAGTCGCGGTTGTTGTCCACCGTGGGCAGGGTACCGGCGGGCGGGCTCTTGCCATCGCCCACCCCGTAGCCGACGCTGCGGATCTCCCCCTTGAACAGCTGTCCGGGCAAGCTGTCGAGCAGGATGGCGACCTTGTCCCCTGGTCGAACGTTGCCCAGGTTGTTCTCCGTCAGATCCGCCGATACCCAGACATCGTGAATGGCGATCAGGGTCATGGCCGGTGCGCCGGCCCCGATGAACTGACCTACATCCGTGCTGAGATCCGTGATGAGCCCCCGACCCGGCGCCACCACTCGGGTGTTCTGGCGATCCAGCTGCGCCTTGTGGACCGCCGAGCGGGCGCTGAGCAGCTGGGAGTTGTCATCGCCGCTCGCCCCGGCGGCCTCGATGGCGCGGCGGACGTCGGCTTGTGCTGCCGCCACCTGGCTCCTGGCCGTCTCGCGGCTGGCCTGGGCCACCTCGAGGCGACGCACCGAGATGGCGCCCGGATCCTCGCGATAGAGCCGCTCCTGGCGCTCCGCATCCTTGGCCGCGTTGTCATAGGCGGCGCGCATGGCCATCAGGGAGGCCTCGGCCGCCTTGACCCCTTCGGTATTCGCCTTGACGCCGCTCAAGACCGTCTGGTAGTCGGAGTTGGCCTTGGCCAGGGCGATGTCATAGGGCTCGGGGTCGATCTCGAACAGGGGGGAGCCTGCGTCCACGTCCTGATTGTCGTGGACATAGACCCGCTTGATCTGGCCGGACACCTCGGCGGCGACGGGGACCACGAAGGCCTGCACCCGGGCCTGGGAGCTGTATGGGGTCAACCTGTCCGCCAGCAGATACCAGATGAGCAGGAGGAGGATTGCAGCCAGCAGCCCTAGGGTGGCGCGGCGGCTGGCCTGGCCGGGAGATGCAGTGCTGTCAGTCATGGGAGCTTGCCTTCTGTGTCATGGGGGAGTGGGTCGCGTCGAGCAGGGGAGCCCAGTCGGCTCGCGTGCGCAGCTGGGCCTCCACCTCCGGGGTGACCAGGGGACGTTCGCGCCCCTGTTCCCAACCGCCACCCAGTGCCTTGTAGAGCGTGATGAGATCGCGCATCCGGGTGCCACGGCTGTTGACCAGGCGCTCCTGCTGGCTGAACAGGGCGCGCTGGGAGTCGAGCACACGCTGGAAGTCCGCCATCCCCTCGCGATACTGGGTGTTGGCTATCTCGAGGGCGCGACGGGCGGCCTCGCCGGTCTGGGTCAGCAGGGCGATCTCGTCCTGGCCGTTGGCGTAAGCCACGGCCGCGTCATCCACCTCGCGGGCCGCCTTGAACACGCTGTCGCGATAGCGCTCGTGCAGCTGCTGGAAGCGGGCGTCCTGCACCAGGATCTGGTTGCCGAGCCGTCCCTGATCGAGCAGGTTCCAGCTGAGCGAGGGGCCGACGGCCCAGGAGAAGGTGCCGCTCTCCCCATTGGTGGCGTTGACGCCCAGGGTGCCAAGCAGGGTGATGGAGGGGTAGAGCTCGCTCTCGGCCACCCCGATCAGGGCCGACTGGGCGGCCAGCTGGCGCTCGGCGACCCGCACATCGGGGCGTCGGCGCAGCAGATCGGCCGGCATCTCGGTGACCAGGGCCAGCTCGCCCTCGGGGATCTTGCCGGTGTTGGTGGCCATCTCGGGCAGGGGACCCGGGGGTCTGGCAATCAGGGTCGAGAGGGCATTCTGGCTCTGGCGCTGGCTGGTCTCGAGTTGCGGAATGCCGGACAAGGTACCGAGGTACTGGGTCTTGGCCTGCTGCACGTCCAGCTCGGCGCTGTTGCCGCTCTTGAACAGCCGTTCGGTGATCTCCAGGCTGCGCCGCTGGAGGCGGGCATTCTCCCGGGCGATGTAGAGGCGCGCCTCCAGGGTGCGGATACTCACATAGAGCTGGGCCACCTGGGCGGCCATCAGCACCTGGATGTCATCATACTGGGCCAGGGTGGCGAAGTAGTTGGCATCCGCCGCTTCGATGCCGCGTCTGAACTTGCCCCAGAAGTCGAGCTCCCAGCCGAGATTGAACCCGGCGCCATAGCTGCTGCCGGCGCTGCTGTGACCGTTGCGTGTCTGTCCTGCTTGCAGAAACTCGCCGGTGCCCACGGTGGCCTGGGGGCCGAGCAGGCTCTCGGCGATGCCGAGCTGGGCCTGGGCCTCGAGGATCCGCAAGCCGGCGATCCGCACGTCCGGGTTCTTTCGCAGCGCTTCCAAGACCAGGGCACTCAGCACGGGGTCGTTGAGCCGGTTCCACCATTGGCGATAGTCGGCGGTCGCGCTCGCCTGCTGACCCTCGCTGGCGCTGTGCCAGCCGGCCATCTCTTCGACTCTGGGAGCCTGATAGTCGGGGCCCAGCACTGTGCAGGCACTCAATAACAGGCACGCGCCCCCCGTGAACAGGGGGCGCATGGTGTGACGTTGGACGGCCATGGGGTTATTTATCCGCAGAAGCCAGACCTTCGTTGACCCAGGCCATGAAGATGCGATAGCCGATGGAGAGCAGGGTGGCGCCGATGAACATGCCGAGGATGCCACTGGCTGCCATGCCGCCAAGGGCACCCAGCAGTACCACTGGCATGGGGGCATCGACACCGCGACCCAGCAGCAGCGGCTTGAGGACGTTGTCGGCCATGCCTGCGACGATCAGCAGAACGCTGTAGATGATGTTCACCGCAGTGCCGTGATCACCCGCGCTCCACATGTAGGCGATGGCGGGCGCCGTCACCAGGATCACGGGCACCTGGGCGATACCGAGGATCAGCGCCAGGACGAAGAAGATGCCGACGGCCGGGATCCCTGCCAGCATCATGACGATGCCCGCCAGCAGTGCCTGGATGAAGGCGACCCCGATGACCCCTTGAGCGACGGCACGTATGGTGCTGGTGCACAGCTTGGTCAGCGCCAGCCCCTTGCGTTCATCCGTGATGCGCATGGCGATGCGATCGGCGCTCGCAGCGCCCGGTGCGCCCCAGGCCATTATGATGCCGGCCACGATGAAGGAGAAGACGAAGCCGAGCAGGCCGCCCCCCATGCTGGCCAGGATGCCGACGACCTTCTTGGCCAGATCCCCGAGCTGTGGCTTGTAGCTGACGATGAGGCTGGGCAAGTCCACCGAGGCCTTCAGCCAGACGGCATGGAGCTTGTCGCCCACCACAGGGATGCCGGCGATGTCGGCGGAGGGCGCCGGGATCACCAGGGTGTTGTTTTCCACCTTGTCGACCAGGGCGCTGACGCTGTCACCCAGGGAGCTGACCATGACGACGGTAGGGGCCACGATGAGCAGCACCCCCAGCAGTACCAGCAGGGTAGAGGCCTTGCCCTGTTTGCCGCCCAGGCGCGCGGCAAAGCGCTGGTGGAGGGGGTAGAGGGTGACGGCCAGGATCAGGGCCCACAACATCATGTTCATGAAGGGGGAGAACACGGTAAAGCAGAAAGAGCCCAGTGCCAGGATAAGGCCAAGCTTGATGAACATATCCAGGAATCTGGCAACCAACCTTTTTTCGACGATGGACAGATCGTTATTTTCCATTCTGGTATGACTCCGACGGGGGATGAGCACACAACCATGCTGGCCAACATAGGTGTCGGGCCAGCAGGCATGGGTTGTGCAGTAATTAAATAACACTGAGTTCAGCGAGTGGGGGCACGCTGACCTTGCCTGCATTTAATGTATGGCACAGGAACTCACTGTTTAAAAAATATTTAACCGATTGATATTAGGTTGATTGCTTCTACAACTTCAGCAGGGATAGAGAATAAAGAGTCCCCCATGCCACACAAGTGAACCGTTGCCCCCGGTCTAGCTTGGGTTCAGAAAAAAAAGGGGAGTTTGGCTATGTAAAATAGCCACCCAAAAAGAGCTTTGAATGGGGAATATTATTTTCCGCTAATAAATAGCCGTTTCTGCTGCCGGCAACGACATGCAGTGGATGATGTGCCTGGCCGTACTGGGCTTTGTGTTCATGGGAGCGACGTTTCATCCAACTGGCTCCTACGCAGCGCTGGTGGCGGTGCCGCTGCTGCTCTGCGTTTATTCGCCTCTCTCGGATAGCCGCCCCTTGCCGGCGCAGCCCAATACGGTGAGCGAGGCCGAGATCTGCTGACTGCTGGGGCGCAGCGCGAGCGCCACCCAGCCCGCTGCCAGAATGCGGCACAATCCGGCTCGGACGCTCTGGCGCTCTCGCGGGAGCCCTGGCGAGCGACGCCAGGCGCAGCTCACCAGCCAGTGCGCGGGGGAGGGGCGAAGCGCCGACGTGCAGGCTCCCATTCGCATCCTGGCCTTGGGGGAGGGCAACCTCATCCGCAGTCAGCGCTACCGCCTGCAACCCAGGGGGCTGGGGGGCGTGGGCAAGCCGCACGGGTTTCTCAACGGTCAGCGGCTGAGCGGGGACGGGGATCTGGTGCTGAGCGAGGCGCTACCCGCTGGTGGTGGGCGAGGCGGGCAACAGCGATCGCATCGGGTGTCGGCTGGAGACCCCCTCCTGAGGCAGGCGGGTCAGAGGGACTACCCGTTCAGAGCGACAATATTTTGACGGCCGCCTCTGTGCTGGATGAAGGTCAGGGTTTGACCTGGCCCAGCCGGGTGAAGAAGTGCTGGCTCTTGCGCTGGTGAAAGTGGCTCTTCTTGATGGGATGGAAGACAAGGTTGCTGTCGGGATGACTCTCCTTGAGCCTGTGGATCATCGCCATGGCGGGCAATGAGCAGCTGACCAGGGTGGTGAGTGGCAGGCTGCGGGTATCCGGGCCCAGCAATTGATTGAGCCCCTGCTGCGCCTGCTCGAAGCGAGCCAGTACGGCAGGGTCGGCATAGCCGCTGCCCAGCATGACGAGCAGGGCATCCAGAGCCTGGTGGAAGGCCGCCAACTGCTGGCGAAAACCGCTGCTCCCACGCAGGGCAACCAGCTCATCGAAGGAGATCTCGGCGAGGTGAGTGGGCACTTGCAGCGGGATCTCGAGGTGGAAGCAATCCTGGCCGCCCCGGTTGTGGTAGCGGGATTCGAGCAGGTGAAGCAGCCTGTCCAGGTAGTCGTGATCCGTGATGAGAGCCCCCTCATTGGCGAGCGCCCACTCACGGGCGAGGCGCATGGAGAGCAGGTTGGCAAAGCGCCGCGCCATCCTGATCCCCCCCTCGTCTTGCGTCGCAAAACCGTGGCTCAGGCAAAAACCGTGCAGCCGCTCCAGACCCGGCTGGGCGGGGCAGAAGCAGTCGTGGTTGGCACGCTGGCGCCAGCGCGCGATCAGCGCCTTGTTGCCAAACACCTTGTGGCGCACGAAATCGGGGGCGACAAGGCCGGTAATCTGATTTTCGATTTGGGGGGTGATACCGGCAAAGAAGGCCGGCGCTGGCTGCTCGGCCAGCAGATCGCTCTGCTGGCGCAGGGTATCGAGCAGGGCGGTGAGGCCGTTTTTTTTACTGACGGTGAACACGAAGGCGAGGCGCTCGAGCCAGAGCAGGGCGAATTTGAGCCAGAGCTCGTCGCGCACCTCCATGCCGGGGTAGTAGATAAAGGTCTTCATCTCGGGTGATCGCCGTCCACCGTGGCAGCTGATGCAAGGAGGGGCAATATACCCAGTTCGCCCGGGCCCGGCAAATGGCGGCGCGGGCTGGCGAGGGGCGCAGGGCCCGCCCTGGCGGCCGCCATGCCATCCTGGTAGGCGATGACGGCAAGCTCTGCTATAATTCGCGCCCTTTTGTTAAGGTCACCCGAGTCAATGACATGAAGTTCATCATCAAGCTGTTTCCGGAAATCACCATCAAGAGCAAGTCAGTGCGTCAGCGCTTCACCAAGATGTTGCAGGGCAATATCCGCAACGTGTTGCGCCGTTTCGACGAGGACGCCCGCGTGCGCATGGATTGGGACAAGCTGGTGGTGAGCTCGCGCAACGATCAGTTCCACGCCCAGTATCTCGAGACGCTGGCCTGTATCCCGGGCATCCAGTACTTCCTCGAGGTGAAGCTGAGCAACTTTACCGATCTGCACGACATCTTCGAGCAGACCCGCGCCGTCTGGGGCGATCGTCTCAAGGGCAAGACCTTCTGCGTCCGTGCCCGCCGGGTCGGCAAGCACGACTTCAGCTCCCTGGAGCTGGAACGCTACGTGGGTGGCGGCCTCAACCAGCACTGCGAAACCGCCGGTGTGCGCCTGAAGAAGCCGGATATCCAGGTCAACCTGGAAGTGGAGAACGACGAGCTTTACATCATCAGCGCCGTCCACCACGGCATGGGGGGCTTCCCCATGGCGACCCAGGAGGATGTGCTGAGCCTGCTCTCCGGCGGTTTTGACTCGGGCGTGGCCTCCTACCAGTTCATCAAGCGCGGCTGCCGGGTGCACTACTGCTTCTTCAATCTCGGCGGCGCCGCCCACGAGATCGGTGTCAAGCAGGTGGCCTACTACCTGTGGAACAAGTTTGGCGCCTCCCACAAGGTGCGTTTCACCGCCATCGATTTCGAACCCGTGGTGGCGGAGATCCTGGAGAAGGTAGACAACGGCCAGATGGGGGTGGTGCTCAAGCGGATGATGATGCGCGCCGCCGGCAAGGTGGCCGACCATTTCCAGATCCCGGCCCTGGTGACCGGCGAGTGCGTGGGTCAGGTATCGAGCCAGACTCTCACCAACCTGAATGTCATCGATCGGGTGACCGACAAGGTGATCCTGCGCCCCCTCATCACCTGGGACAAGCCGGACATCATCAGCGAGGCGCGCCGCATCGGTACCCTGGAGTTTGCCGAGACCATGCCGGAGTATTGCGGCGTTATCTCCAAGAAGCCGACCGTGAAGGCTGAGCTCACCCGCATCGAGGCGGAAGAGGCCAACTTCGACTTCGCCATCCTGGACAAGGTGGTGGACGAGGCGCGCTACCTCGACATTCGCCGCATCGGTGAAGAGACCGCCGCCCAGGTGCAGGAGGTGGAGACCACCCAGGTGCTGGCCGCCAACGAAGTGATCCTGGACATCCGCTCCAGTGACGAGCGTGACGAGAAGCCGCTGGTGGTGGAAGGGCGCGAGGTGCTGCACATCCCCTTCTTCAAGCTGGCGACCGCCTTTGGCGATCTGCCGAAAGAGCAGACCTACCTGCTCTATTGCGATCGCGGCGTGATGAGCAAGCTGCAGGCGCTCTATCTGAAAGAGCAGGGCTTTGACAACGTCAAGGTCTATCGCCCCTGAGTACGGTGATACCCTGCCAATAAAAAATCCGGCCATGAGCCGGATTTTTTATTGCACGCCTGGTTGTACGCGCCGCCCCCTATGGGCAGGGGACAGGGGTGAAGGTCGCTTGCCCCTGACAACGCCAGCCCATCTGGGCCTGACGCATCTGCCACAGGTTGTCACTGCGAAACAGGGTGAGGATGTAGAGCATGTCGTTCTTGCTGCCATCGAGGGCGACGGAGAGCACCAGATCGTTATCCAGCTGTTGAGCCTGGATACGGCTGGGGACGTCACCGTGTCCCACGAAGCGCAAGGCGATGGCCCTGTAGTCGTTCACCCAGGTTTGCTGCCTGGTGTTGGCCTGGCGGATCTGCTGGTTGAACTCCTGCACCGGGGTGGAGGCGAGCCGTCCAAACAGGAGCTGGGCGTTGGCACAGCTGGAGGCGACCAGGAGTAGCAGCGAGGTAAAGATCCCGATTTTTTGCATGAAGGTTCCTGCCTGACAACGACTGCCCTCTATGACAACAGAAAAGCCCGCGAGGTTCAATCCGGCGGACGGGTGTCATCGTTCTGTTCGGCTCCCTGGTATTCAGCCCCGTTGCAGGCTGAAGGTGGGGAGGGAGAGGTGCCAGTAGATGGCGGCGACCCGCAGGCCAAACACCACCCCCATGCTGACGAACATGGCCAGCACCCGCTCCACCTCGCACTCGAGGGCCACCGTGTAGACGATGCCGCCGAGGATGCAGGCGGTGGCATAGATCTCCTTTTGCAGCACCATGGGGATCTCCCGGGCCAGCACGTCGCGGATCATGCCTCCCGCCACCCCCGTCATGGTGCCCATCAGGACGGCGATGAGACCGGAGGCGCCGAAGTGAAGGGCTTTCTGGGCCCCGATCACCGTAAAGAGCGCCAGACCGAAGGCATCGGCCACCGGCAGCACATACCAGGGCAGGCGCTTGGGCAGCCCGGCCAGCCACATCCCCAGCAGGGCGGTGACCAGAATGACCCAGATATAGAGGGTGTCGCGCACCCAGAATACCGGGGTGGCTCCCAGGATCATGTCGCGTATGGTGCCGCCACCGATGGCAGTGACCGCGGCCAGCACCAGCACGCCGAAACCGTCCATCCTGAGGCGCCCCGCCACCAATACCCCCGAAAACGCGAATACCGCAGTACCAAACATGTCGCTGATGTAAACAATCTGCTCAACCAGTGTCTGCATGGAGAACAACTCACGTCCAATAAATGATGGGGCGGCGATTTTAGGGGCAAGGGGCGCGTGTGAGCAATGCCGGCATGCAAAAGTGGGAGCCAGAGCGGGTTTCTGGGGGCGTTGGCCTGGGCCGATGAGAGAGGCTGAGACGGCAAGGTGGCTGATGCCGGGAGCACAGACAGATTTGTGCATGATGAGGCGAAAAATTTGCTAAAGCATCGGGCGGCGGTGCCGTTACTAAGGGGGAAGCAAATGGAAGGGTGTCAGGAAATCCAACTTTTTGCAGTGCTGCGGATCTGGTCATCACCACGTTGAATCAGATCTGCCTCAGTCACCGGCAGCGGATTGGCCCTGCGGACTGAAGAGGGATCTCAATCGCCGTGCGCTGGGATCCGCAGTTTTAGACTCATCAGGAGAATTCATTATGTCCATGTTCATCAGCACCAACGTCTCGTCGCTCAATGCCCAGCGCAACCTGGCGAACTCCAGCAAATCCCTGGATACCTCCTTCACCCGCCTTGCTTCAGGGATGCGTATCAACAGCGCCAAGGACGATGCGGCCGGTCTGCAGATCTCCAGCCGGATGACCTCCCAGATCAATGGCCTGGATCAGGGCAACCGCAACGCCAATGACGGAATCTCCCTGGCCCAGACTGCGGAAGGGGCCATGGATGAGGTGACTGGCATGCTGCAGCGTATGCGTACCCTGGCTCAGCAGTCTGCCAACGATACAAACAGTGATGACGACCGTGCGGCCTTGCAAAAGGAAGTAGTTGCGTTGCGGGATGAAATCACTCGGATCGGTAGCGATACCACATTTGCAGGCACAAATCTCTTTGCTGCGGATAAAGAATACAAGTTCCAAGTTGGAGCGGACGCGGGCCAAACTATCAAAGTCGAGCTCAAAGCCATGAGTGCTACCACTTTAAATATCGGCGCATATGACATAGCAACTGAGGCAGGTGCCCAAACTGCGCTGGGGGCCATCGATGACGTGATAAAAACAGTGGATGGCTATCGTGCCGATCTGGGTGCGGTGCAAAACCGGCTGGACTCCACCATTCGCAACCAGTCCAATATCTCGGAAAACGTCAGTGCCGCCCGCTCCCGCATTCGCGATGCGGACTTCGCCACCGAGACCGCCAATATGACCAAGCAGAATATCCTGCAACAGGCCGCTTCCAGTATCCTGGCCCAGGCCAACCAGCGGCCGCAGTCTGCCCTGCAGTTGCTGGGTTAAGCCGGTCTTCCATTAGCCACTGATACAAGGAGCAGCAGATGGCCAATGAATCGATAGTCATGCCTTCTGTTACTTCGACGCTACACCAACATGGCGGCCCTCAGGCCGCCATGTCTGTTTCTCGCCCGCCTGCCCCGGCTGGGGAGGGTGGGCTCAAACAGGCCAGTGTCGAGCCGACGGACAAGGTTGTGTCGGCGCCGCCCATCCACGCCCACCCATCCGAATCGCGCATGGGAAATAACCAGATAGAAGAACAGGCCCAAGAATTGCAGGAAAAATTGGCCAATTTGAGCAAGGTGAAGGGGTGGACCATCAACTTTAGCCTGGTGCCCGAGCTCGACAGGCCAGTGATCCGGGTCATCGATGCCGAGACCGAGCAGGTGATCCGTCAGATCCCGAGCGAGGAGATGCTGTTGCTAAGCAAGAGATTGAAGGCGATGGAGCAGGGCCATGGCGATGAGTTCAGCCTCTCAGGGCTGCTGTTTGATGGTCAGGTATAGGTTGTTAACGAGATAAGAGGAGCATGTTATGGCGATTACCTCCGCCGGGGCGGGGTCGGGCATCGATCTCGAGAGCGTGATCACGGCGAGCATCGCCGCCAAAAAGGCGCAGTTGCAGCAGCCCATCACCACCAAGCAAACCAGCACCAATATCACCTTGTCTGGCATAGGCCAGCTCAAGTCCTCCCTCACCGCCTTCACCGATATCCTGGACACCTTGAGCAAGCCCGGCGCCTTCAACAAGCGGGCCATCAATATCACCCAGGATAAAGATGACCCCGTGCTGGCAGTGGAGAGCAAGAGTGGCGGCTCCAACGGTCAGTACAATATCACCGTCAACAAGTTGGCAACCACCAGCCGTCAGGAAGGCATCTTTGACAGCTCGACCGCGCCGCTCATCACCCAGGATGGTCAGCTGACCTTCAAGGCGGGGGACAAGGAGTTCACGGTCGACGTCAAGGCGGGGGATACCCTGCAAAACATTCGCAAGCGTATCAACAACCATGGCGACAACTTCGGGCTCAGTGCCAACATCGTCAACACCGCAGACGGCAAGGCCAAGTTCATCATCGACTCGGGCGTGTCGGGGGATGGCAAGGATCTGACCATCAGCGGCAATACCGGTGAGCTGGGTTTGCTTACAAGTAAAATGGCGCAGACCCAAGCTGCGTCCAGCGCCGAGATCCTGGTGGATGGCAATGTGCTCAAGAGTGACACCAATGTCTTCGATGACACCATCCAGGACTTGAAACTGACGGTGCTGCGGGTCTCCGACACCGACAGCAATGGCGATCTCAAGTCCAACAAGGTAGATATCACCACCGACAAGACCGCCATCGAAGAGACGGTGCAGAAGTTTATCGATGGCTACAACGCGCTGCAGGAGAAACTGAGCGGTTTGGGCAAGCGCAGCAGCATCGTCGGTGGGGTCAGCCAGGATGATGGCGGGGCTCTGGCGGGGGATTCCGTGACCCGGGCCATCAGCAACTTCATGACCAACGTCATTACCAACCCGGGCGGTACCAGCACCACCTATTCCACCATCTTCGAGCTCGGCGTCAAGATGGATAACAAGGGCAAGCTCTCCCTCGACAAGGAGAAGTTTGGCGAGGCTATCGACAAGAACTTCGATCAGGTGGCTGGCCTGCTTGGCGGGGATGAGGGGTTGGCCGCGACCCTGACCAAGGGCCTGAAGGAGTATACCAAGTCAGGGGGCATGCTGGCGCAACGGACCGATACCCTCAACTCGGATCTGCGCAGCCTGAGTCAGAAACAGGCCACCACCAATGAGCAGTTGGTCAAATATGAGGCCGCCTTGCGTGCCCAATACGGCAGCCTGGATGCCCTGCTGGTGAAAATGAACAACTCGGCGGCCGCCCTGACCGCATTGCAGATAAACAGTAACTGAGAGTGATATTTCGAGGACCCATGTCATGTACCACCGTAATCTGAAAGCATACAAGGCGACCAGCATAGCGGCCGATCTGGCGGTCGCCGACCCTCATCGAGTCATTCAACTGATGATGCAGGGACTTCTGGAGTGCCTCGCACAGGCGAAGGGAGCCATAGAGCGCAAGGACATGGAGGCAAAGGCCAGAACCATCTCCAAGGCGCAGGGGCTGGTGCATGGCCTTCAGGATGGGTTGGACATGACACAAGGGCAGATAGCCGAGGATCTGTTTGCGCTCTATGCCTACATGGATGAGCGCATCTGGGACGCCAGCCTACGGCGTGACGTTCAACCCCTCGACGAGGTCATGACACTGATGGTGACCATCAAATCTGCCTGGGATCAAATTACCGACGCAGATAAGCAACAGGGGTTTCAGCTAAGGCAAGCGTCAGGGAGTGTGCTGTGAATGAGCTGAACGCTTATGACGATGCCTTGACCGATAATATCGCGACACTGCAGCGATTATTGGCGAACCATCAGTATGAAGAGGCCTTGGCTTGTATGGATGAGCGTCTGGCGCTCATCAGGACACTGACAGACTTTTCCCGGCAGCAGACGATAGCGTCAACTGAAATGGCAGCCTTGGTCAGACGCCAATTGACAAAAGAGCAGGAACTGAGGAGTCAGGTTGACGCGTTCAAAAAAGAGATCGCCACTCAGTTGGTTACCCTTAACAGGGCCAATAAGGCGAAATCTAGCTATCGAGTGAACCGGTAGTCATAGACAGTCAGATGACGCGAATCGTCGTTCGAAAACGTCACTGCCGTGAGTAATGGATTAATCCCGTTGTTTAGATAGTCGGGTGTTCGCGGTCACTTTCCCAATATGAAGTGAACATGAATTGCACGCACATCAGGTTTTTATATGCCCTCATTTATTGTCGAGTTCTGGTCAAGCATCTTCGGCATACTGGCTAAAGTGTCAGTATTCACCTTGGTAAGGAAACTGTTCCCCTCAGCCATCACCGCTCGATTTGTCGATTTTTGGGTGCTGAGTCACCTCATGCTATCCATGGTGGCGGTAGTGGTCGCCGTCTACTCACCCTATCCTGTGATTGGATATCTTTTCATGGGGTATGGGTTTCTTCGAACCTTTGAGATCGTCGTGTACCAGACGAACGTCTTGCTGTTTGATGAGTACCGGGTAGTCAAGGCGGGCGGTGAATATCGATTGGAGGGCTACCGCCGTATTGTATTATTGTTGCTGCATAATTACTTTGAAATCATTCTTTGGCTTGCATGCACATATACGGTGATGGTTGCTGACTTCGAACATAAATGGCAGCCGGGAGCCGGGACAGTCTTTGGTGGTATTTATAGCAGCTTCATCACAATGACGTCATTTGGCGATTTTAACTTATTCCCCAAAAACACGTTGGCCGCATTCGTCCTTCTCTTCCACGCCACAGTGGGCCTGTTCATGACACTGTTGAGTCTGGCTCGGTTTATCAGCCTGATCCCTGCACCCAAAACCCGTGATATCGTAGAGATAAAACAAATTGAGAATGCCAAAGACAGCTAGCCGCCATCATGTGGTGCTCTTTGGCTGCGCTTTCCATCAGTGGCAATACAATTGTCTTGCTGATACTAAATAGGTGATTATTTGCTGATGTCATGGCATGTATATTGCAAGCATCTTGTGCCTACGCCAAGAGGTGTAGGCACATCCGGAATATTTTCTTGAGGACATCAGCATGACCCATTCCCTGGTCACCCCCAGGTACTACCGAGATTTTCAGTGTATTGGCGACAAGTGTGAGGATAATTGCTGCCATGGATGGACGATTTCCATCGACAAGAAGACTTATCGTAACTATGTCAGCCATCCCGATCAGCTGATTCAAAGCACGGCCAAGCAGCATATTGAGAAAGTGAAAAAATCAGATGCTCACTGGGGAACTATCCGCATGGATGAGTCTGGTGCCTGCCCCTTTCTGGATGGCGTCGGGTTATGCAATGTGCACAAAAAGATGGGTGCCGAGGCACTGAGCCACACCTGTAAAACCTACCCCAGGCAACTGCAGCAATTTGGTGTCCAGCACAGACGAAGCCTGATGCTCTCCTGCCCGGAAGTGAGCAGGCAGGTACTCTTGAATCCAGATGCTATGGTGGTTGATGTCACCCCATTCAAGGGGCAGGTCAGGGTCTCTCCCGTGCCCAGCACCATTGATACACTGCATTCATTGAGTATCGATGTGCTGCTCGCCGATGGTATGACGATAGAGGATAAACTATGGCTGATCGGTATGTTGGTGCACAGGGATGAAGGCAAGGGATCAAACCAGGCATTTATCGAACAATTAATTCCAATGATCAATGATGGCCAGTTAAGCGAGGTGTTCTCTCAAATTCCATTCATCGGTAAAGTCCAGTGGTGGGCCTTACGTACCTTGACACATCTATTAATACAGAATCAGCAGCGCCGTGGGAGAGCAGTGATGGCCCGCTGCCTGAATAAGATCCATCAGGTGTTAGAGGGTGAGTTTTATGAAGATAAGTTGCTGCAAATACATCAAAGCTGGCACCAGAAGGTAGTGCCATTTCTGGCGGATCGCCCCCATATTCAACAAAATTATTTGCTTTATCATGTCTACCACAATCAGTTCCCAGCTGGATATGACGCCCCACAAGTAGCCTATCAAGTTCTCATTGCAGACTACTTCTTGCTGCGCAGTTATTTATCCTTGATCGCGATGGATGAGGCACCACTCACCGAGCGCGATATTACGGATCTATTTTATAGCTATCATACACTCCGCCAGCACAATCCCAAGTTCTTGACCGTATTGACGCAAGGCCTGCAGCAATCGGGGTTGGCCAGCGATATTACGCTGTATGCACTATTAAAGACGGGCAATGATTAATACGGGGTTAGATGTTCGTCAGGATTATGGCTGAGTGCTCTGTCTGCTCTTCACCCAGCCTGGATAGTCGCCGCTCAGGTGATAGACGTGGCCAAACCCGGCCTTTTCCAGCTCGGCTTGTGCCAGGGCGGCCCGTCGGCCGCTGCGGCAATAGACCACGATCGGCAGCCTTCTGTCATCGCCGAGCTCGGCCAGACGGGTGCGCAATTGCTCGTGGGAGATGTTGATGGCGCCGGGAATGTGCCCCTCGGCAAATTCCGCCGGGGTGCGCACATCCAGCAACAGGGGGCGCTTGCCCGACTGCTGCTGCCAGCTTTGCAGGGTCTGGTTGTCGATGGGGACGGCCGCCAAGACGGGGCTGGCGAGGGCGGCGCACAGCAGCAACAGACAGGCTCGGGGTAAAAGGGCCATGGGTGACATCCTTATCTAGGGGAGGGAGGTGCGCGCCGCGGCGATGGCCAGGCACACCTGTTCGACCGCGTTGAGTGCCCGCGGGGTGAATCTGTGCAGCTCGTCCGGGTTGATCAGGGCAAGCCTGCGCGCCTTCACGGCAGTCAGGCTGGGCCACTGCTGCCAGTGGGCCAGCGCCTCTGCATCCCGGCTGCCGGCGAGGATGAGCTGGGGATCGGCCTTGATGATCTGCTCCAATCCCACCTGGGGGTAGGGGCTGGCGGCGTTGGCGACCAGGTTGTCGCCGCCGCACAGGGTGATGGCCTGGGCAGGCCAGGCGACGCCGCTGACGCTGGTGAGCGGTGGGTACCAGAGCTGATAGAAGACGCGCACCGGCTCGCCATGGCCGTATCTGGCCTTGAGCGCCGCCAGCCTGGCCAGATAGGCGTCTGCCTGGGCGTCGGCACTCTGCTGCAATCCCAGCCGCGCTCCCAGGGCCCGGATCTCCTGACCCAATGAGGCGAAATCGGTGGGCTCTGAATAAAACACCGGTATGCCGAGCTGCTCGATGGGTGCCAGCATGCGGGATTGGGCCGAGCGCCAGGCCACCACCAGATCGGGCTTTTGCGCCAGCAAGGCCTCCACATTGATGCTGCGGTAATTGGCCACATGGGGCAGGGTGCGCGCCTCGGGCGGCGTGTCGGAGGCATCGTCGGTGGCGACGATGCGATCCCCGGCCCCCATGTCAAACAGCAGCTCGGTCAGATGGGGGGTGAGGCTGATGATGCGCCGGGGCGGCTCGGCGGCCTGCCCGCTGGCGGTCGCCAGGCTGGCCAGCAGCCAGAGCCGCGTCAGGGCGGTGCCACGTCTAACCATGGCTGCCTCCCGCCAGGGTGATCAGCAGCGCCAGGGCCAGCCATCCCCAGCCGATGCACTGCAGCCGGCTGAGCAGTCGGCGCGGGCTATCCCGGTCGGGATCGCCCCCATTCCCCAGCACCGCCAGCCTCACCAAGGTTCCCTGATAGTAACGGGGCCCGCCCAGGCGCAGCCCAGACTGGCAGGCCAGGGCGGCGAGCAGGGCGCCGGCGGCCGGGTGGGGCCAGTGGGTCAGACCATGGCGCCATGCCCGTCCCCCCTCCTTGAGACGGGGGAACAGGGCGGGCAGGGCCAGCAGCAGGGCTGCCGGGGCGATCAGGGCCTGATAGAGGGCCGCAGCCGGGCGGCCGAAGTGGGCGAACGCTGCCTGCTTGCCGCTCCAGGCGAGGTGACCGAGCTGGGCGAGGCGCCAGAGCAGCGCCCCCTGCACGCCGGCCAGGGCAAAACCGAGCAGGGGGCCGGCCCAGCCTCCGAGCAGGCGCAGCAGGGTGCTTTCGCACAGGGCCTTGGCGAGCCCCATGGCCGAGAGTTTGCCCGTCTCGCGCCTGAGCCAGGGGGCGGCTTGCAGCCGCGCCAGGGGCAGGGTATCGCCCTTGAGCAGGGCGCCGCCGGCACTGGCCAGGGTGCGCAGGGGGCGAGACTCTATCAGCAGCAGCAGGCAGAGCAAGTCAAACAGGGGCTCGCTGAGGGAGAGATTGCGCACCGCCCAGAGCCCGGCGGCGCAGGGCAACCAGACCACCAGCAGGGCCAGCACCCCGGCCTGCCACTGGGCCCGGGGGCTCCCGTCCGGGCGATGCACCTTGTGGCCGAGGCGAACCAGCAGGGGCTCGGCGGCGGAGAGGCGCAGCCACTCCGGCCTTGGCAGCAGGGCCTCGAGCAGGGCGGCAGCCGCAATGAGGGCCGCGGGGGGGGCGGCAATCATGGCCAGGGTGTCGGAGGAGGGGAGCGGGATCACAGCTTGCCGAGCAGGGAGAGGATCACCTCGGCGGAGTGCTGACCGGCGACCTCGATGAAGGCGTCGAAGGATTCCACCTGCTCCTTGCCGGCGATGTCGGACATGGCGCGCACCACCAGATAGGGGACGCCGAACATGTGACACACCTGACCGATGGCGGCCCCTTCCATCTCCACCGCCAGCATCTGCGGGAAGTCGGCGCGGGCCTTGGCGATGGCGTCCGGCTTGCACATGAACTGATCGCCGGTGCAGATGAGGCCGACCTGGGTCTGGTGCTTGCCTTGCTCGGCGATGCAGGCCTGGGCCAGGGCGATAAGCTTGTGATCGCAGGGGAAGGCGGCAGGCTGCTGGGCCATCTGACCCATCTCGTAGCCGAAGGCGGTCACGTCCACGTCGTGGAAGCGCATCTCGCTGGCGATGACCACGTCACCTATGTGCAAGTCCTGGGCGAAGCCACCGGCGGATCCGGTGTTGATGACGCAGTCGGGGGCGAACTTCTCCAGCAGCAGACTGGTGGCGACGCTGGCGGCCACCTTGCCGATGCCGGAGCGGGTCAGAACTACCTCCTTGCCGGCCAGGGTGCCGCAGTAAAACTCGCAGCCGCCGACCCTGGTGGTGGTCATGTCGCTCAGTTGGCCGCGCAGCAGGGCAACTTCCTGCTCCATGGCGCCTATGATACCTACTCTCATCGCAAACCTCGTCTATGGGCATAGCCCGGCTAAGTTGCGGCAATCATAGCAAAAAATGGTGCCAAGCCCAGCGATGAGGCGGCCCTGGCCGCGCGTCTGCATAAAAAAGCACCCCCGCAGGAGCGAGGGCGCGGCCGATGGCCCCGGATGAGAGTGGGGCTGCCCATGGGCCCGTGGCGAGGCGGCTCAGACCACCAGGTAGTCCATGATCCCCTCTGCGGCCTTGCGGCCCTCGTAGATGGCGGTGACCACCAGATCCGAGCCCCGCACCGCATCGCCACCGGCGAACACCTTGGGGTTGGTGGTCTGGAAGGCAAAGTCATTCTGCTCTGGCGCGAGGATCCGCTCGCGGCTGTCGAGCTCGATACCATACTCCGCCATCCAGGGCTGGGGGTTGGGCTGGAAGCCAAATGCCATCACCACCGCATCGGCGGCCAGCACCTGCTCGGAGCCTTCGATGACCACAGGATTGCGGCGGCCGTTGGCATCGGGGGCCCCCAGCTCTGTGCTCACCACCCTGATGCCGCAGGTGCGGCCATGGGCATCCAGCTCGACGCCGATGGGTTGCAGGTTGAACATGAATACCACCCCCTCCTCGCGGGCGTTTTGCACCTCCCGCTTGGAGCCTGGCATGTTCTCGGCATCGCGGCGATAGGCGCAGATCACCTTGTCTGCCCCCTGGCGGATGGCGGTGCGCACGCAGTCCATGGCGGTATCGCCGCCCCCCAGCACCACCACCTGCTTGCCGGCGAAGTTGATGTAGTCGCTCTGTGCCTTCTCGAACCCCAGCAGCCGGTTGGCGTTGGAGATGAGGTAGGGCAGGGCGTCATAGACCCCCGGCGCAGTCTCGTTCTCGAACCCGCCCTTCATGTACTTGTAGGTGCCCACCCCGAGGAAGACCGCATCGAACTCGCCGAGCAGGTCGGCGAAGGAGACATCCTTGCCCACTTCGGTCTCGAGGCGAAACTCGATGCCCATGGCCTCGAAGATCTCGCGGCGGCGCTGCATCACCTCTTTCTCCAGCTTGAAGGAGGGGATGCCGAAGGTGAGCAGGCCACCGATCTCCGGGTACTTGTCGAACACCACGGCGCTGACCCCGCTTCTGGCCAGCACGTCGGCGCAGGCCAGGCCCGCCGGGCCCGCACCGATGACGGCGACCCGCTTGCCGGTCTGGACCACGTTGGAGAGATCCGGGCGCCAACCCATCTCGAACGCCTTGTCGGTGATGTACTTTTCGATGTTGCCTATGGTCACGGCGCCGAATCTGTCGTTGAGGGTGCAGGCACCCTCACAGAGTCTGTCTTGCGGGCAGACCCGGCCGCACACCTCCGGCAGGCTGTTGGTCTGGTGGGAGAGCTCCACCGCCTCCAGGATGCGCCCCTCGTTGGCCAGTTTCAGCCAGTTGGGGATGTAGTTGTGCACCGGGCACTTCCATTCGCAATAGGGGTTGCCGCAGTCGAGGCAGCGATCCGCCTGCATGCCGACCTGAGCCTGGTTGAAGGGCTCGTAGATCTCCACAAACTGGATCTTGCGGATCTTGAGCGGTTTCTTCGGCGGGTCGACCCGCTGAACATCGATAAACTGGAATACGTTCTGGCTCATAGGTTCCCTCCTTACTGCGCCTGGATTCTGAGTTCTGCACTGGAACGACTGGTGTGGCCCAAGAGGGACTTGACGTCGCTGGACTTGGGCTTGATCAGCTTGAACTTCGGCACATAGGAATCAAAGTTGGCCAAAATTTCCTCGGCGCGTGAGCTGCCGGTTGCGTTCAGATGTTCTGTGATGATGCCGCGCAGGTGCTCCTGGTGAATGGCGAGGCTCGCCACCTCCAGCAGTTCCACCAGCTCGGGGTTGGTGCGCTTGGCGAAGTTGCCATCGCAGTCGAGCACATAGGCAAAACCGCCTGTCATGCCCGCCGCGAAGTTGACCCCGGTCTCGCCCAGCACGGTGACGATACCCCCTGTCATGTACTCGCAGCCGTTGTCGCCAATCCCCTCGACCACCGCCAGCGCACCTGAGTTGCGCACCGCGAAGCGCTCGCCCGCGGTACCGGCCGCGTAGAGCTTGCCGCCGGTGGCGCCATAGAGGCAGGTGTTGCCGATGATGGCCGCCTCGTGGGACTTGAACGACACGCCCACATGGGGTTTGACCACCAGCTTGCCGCCGGTCATGCCCTTGCCCACGTAGTCGTTGGCATCCCCGGTGAGGATCATCTCGAGGCCCCCCGCGTTCCAGACGCCGAAGCTCTGGCCTGCGGTGCCGTTGAAGTGGACCCGTACCGGATCGGCGGCCATGCCCTGGTTACCGTGACGTTTCACGATCTCGCCGGACAGGCGGGCCCCCACGGAGCGGTCCGTGTTGCGGATGTCGTAGCGATACTCGCCGCCGCTCTTGGTCTCGACGGCCTCGAGCAGGTCTTCGACCATGCGCAGGTTCAGGGGCCCCTTGTCGAAGGTGGGGTTATGCTGCTGGCAGAACAGGCTGGAGCCTGCCACCGCCACCGGCTTGGCCAGGATGCCGGAGAGATCCAGCTTGGCCTGACGGGCGGTGAGGCCGGGCAGGGCTTCCAGCAGCTCGGTGCGGCCAATCAGATCCGTCAGCTGGCTGACCCCGAGCTGGGCCATGAGTTCACGGGTCTCGTGGGCGACGAACTTGAAGTAGTTCATGGCCATCTCGGGCAGACCGGTGAAGTGCTCGCGGCGCAGCTTCTCGTCCTGGGTGGCGACGCCGGTGGCGCAGTTGTTCAGGTGGCAGATACGCAGGTATTTGCAGCCCAGCGCCACCATGGGGCCGGTACCGAAGCCGAAGCTCTCGGCGCCGAGGATGGCCGCCTTGATGATGTCCAGACCGGTCTTGAGACCGCCATCCACCTGCAGGCGCACCTTGTGGCGCAGGCCGTTGGCGACCAGGGCCTGCTGGGTCTCGGCCAGCCCCAGTTCCCAGGGGGAGCCGGCATACTTGACCGAGGTGATGGGGCTCGCGCCCGTGCCGCCGTCATAGCCCGAGATGGTAATGAAGTCGGCATAGGCCTTGGCCACGCCGCAGGCGATGGTGCCGACGCCGGGCTCGGAGACCAGCTTGACCGACACCAGGCAGCTCGGGTTGATCTGCTTGATGTCGAAGATGAGCTGAGCCAAGTCCTCGATGGAGTAGATGTCGTGGTGCGGCGGCGGCGAGATCAGGGTCACGCCGGGCACGGAGTAACGCAGCTGGGCAATCTGGGCCGTCACCTTGTCACCGGGCAGCTGACCCCCTTCGCCGGGCTTGGCGCCCTGGGCCACCTTGATCTGCACCACGTCCGCGTTCATCAGGTAGTGGGGGGTGACGCCGAAGCGCCCCGAGGCCACCTGCTTGATGCGCGAATTCTTCTCGGTGCCGAACCGCTTGGGATCCTCGCCGCCTTCGCCGGAGTTGCTCTGACCACCGAGGCGGTTCATGGCGATGGCCAGGGCCTCGTGGGCCTCGGGGCCCAGGGCGCCGATGGACATGGCGGCGGAGTCGAAGCGCTGGTAGAGGTTGGTGGCAGGCTCCACCTCGTCCAGGGAGATGGCCTGCTGGCCCTGCTTGACCCCGATCAGATCGCGCAGGGTCGCCACCGGCCGTTCGTTGACCAGGCGGGCATAGTGCAGGTAGTCGCTGTATTCGCCGGAGCGCACCGCGGTTTGCAGGGTCTGCACCACATCCGGGTTGTAGGTGTGGTACTCCTCGCCGTGGACGAACTTGAGCAGGCCGCCCTGGTTGAGGGGTTTGCGCTTGAGCCAGGCGGTGCGGGCCAGATTGAGCTGATCCTGCTGGATGTCGTCGAAATCGGCGCCCTGGATGCGGCTGGATACGCCGCGAAAGCAGGTCTCTATGACGGATTGGGAGAGGCCGATGGCTTCGAACAGCTGGGAACAGCGGTAGCTGGCCACCGTGCTGATGCCCATCTTGGACATCACCTTGTAGAGGCCCTTGTTGATGCCGTTGCGGTAGTTGAGCATGGCCTGGCGCAGGCTCATCTTGAGCACACCCTCTTCCACCTGCTTGGCCAGGGTCTCATAGGCGAGATAGGGGTAGATGGCGGTGGCACCAAAGCCCAGCAGCACGGCGAAGTGGTGCGGATCGCGGCAGCTGGCGGTCTCTACCAGTATGTTGGCGTCGCAGCGCAGGTTGTTGTCCACCAGGGTGCGTTGCACCGCGCCCACCGCCATGGCGGCCGGGATGGGCAGGGTGTCGGCGCTGATGTCCCTGTCAGACAGCACCAGCAGCACGGTACCGGCGCGGGCCGCGGCCTTGGCCTCCTCGGTGACACGCATTATCGCGGCCTCGAGCCCCTCTTCCGGGCGGTAGTTGAGGCTGATCACCAGATGACGGTAGTGTTCCCCTTCGAGCGCCTTGAGCTGGTTGACGTCGGAGTAGAGCAGGATGGGGGACTGGAACAGCACCCGGTGGGCATGGCCGAAGGTCTCGTTGAAGACGTTCTGCTCGCTGCCGATGCAGGTGGCCAGGGACATGACGTGATTTTCCCGCAGCGGGTCGATGGGCGGGTTGGTCACCTGGGCGAACATCTGGCGGAAGTAGTCGTACAGGGTGCGCTGACGGGAGGAGAGCACCGCCATGGGGGTATCGTCACCCATGGAGCCGACGGCCTCCTGGCCGTTCTCGCCGAGCACGCGAATGATCTGATCCAGCTCCTCGTAGGAGTAGCCGAACAGCTTCTGATAGGTCTTGAGTTGATCGTCGTCCAGCTCGCGGGCGCCTGTGTTGGCGTCATCCATCTGCTCGAACGGCACCAGGCGTTTGCAGTGCTTGCCCATCCACTCCCTGTAGGTGTGACGGCTCTTGAGATCGTCGTCGATCTCGAAGCTGGTCCACACCTTGCCGTTGCTGGTATCCACCACGAACAGCTCGCCCGGGCCGACCCGGCCCTTCTCCAGCACCTCGTCCGGGGTGTAGTCCCAGGTACCCACCTCGGAGGCGAGCGTGATGAACTTGTCCTTGGTGATGACGTAGCGGGCCGGGCGCAGGCCGTTGCGGTCCAGGGCGCAGGTG
Source organism: Aeromonas crassostreae (assembly GCF_054052445.1). NCBI lineage: Bacteria > Pseudomonadati > Pseudomonadota > Gammaproteobacteria > Aeromonadales > Aeromonadaceae > Aeromonas > Aeromonas crassostreae. Next base: position 116,545 of record NZ_JBSTYM010000013.1, read on the forward strand.
GCGTAGCGGCCGTCGGTCATGACGATGCCGGCCGGGCCGTCCCAGGGCTCCATGTGCATGGAGTTGAAGTCGTAGAAGGCCCGCAGATCTTCATCCATGTTCGGGTGTTTCTGCCACGCGGGCGGGATCAGCAGGCGCATGGCACGGAACAAGTCCATGCCGCCGGCCAGGAAGAGATCCAGCATGTTGTCCAGGCTCGAGGAGTCGGAGCCCGTGGTGTTGACGAAGGGGGCGGCCTCTTGCAGGTCCGGAATGAGCGGTGTCGCGAACTTGTAGCTGCGCGCCTTGGCCCACTGGCGGTTGCCGGCGATGGTGTTGATCTCGCCGTTGTGGGCCAGATAGCGGAACGGCTGCGCCAGCGGCCAGCGCGGGCTGGTGTTGGTGGAGAAGCGCTGGTGGAACACGCAGATGGCCGATTGCAGGCGGATGTCGGCGAGATCCAGATAGAAGTGCGGCAGGTCCACGGGCATGCAGAGCCCTTTGTAGACGGTGACCAGGTTGGAGAGACTGACCACGTAGAAGTAGTCGTCGCTGATGCGCTTCTCGATGCGGCGGCGCACGATATAGAGGCGGCGCTCGAGATCCTTGTCGACCCAGCCGGGGGGCGCATTGACAAACACCTGCTCTATGCTGGGCAGGGAGGCCTTGGCGATGGGGCCGAGCACATGGGTGTCGATAGGTACCTGACGCCAGCCGACCAGGCTCAGGGTTTCCCGTTCCAGCTCTTCATTGATGATGTCGCGGGCCTGCTGGGCCAGCACGGGATCCGGGTTGAGAAATAGCATGCCGACCGCGTACTTGCGGCCCAGATGCCATCCCTTCTCTTCGGCGACCGCCCGAAAGAAGCTGTCGGGTTTTTGCAGCAGCAGGCCGCAGCCATCGCCGGTCTTGCCATCGGCGGAGATGCCGCCGCGGTGTTGCATGCGAGCCAATGCTGACATCGCGAGACGGACAAGCTTGTGGCTGGCTTCCCCTTCCATGTGGGCCAACAGGCCGAAGCCACAGTTATCCCTCTCCAGCTTTGGATCATATAGTGACATTGCATTTCTCCCTTGCTCGGCCTTCCATCGCACTGTCATCAACAGATTGCATAAATTGCGATTGGCTCTTGTGGTTCCGTCCGCCTGACGTGGCGAACCTCCAAACTAATGGGAATTTTGCAGCAGGTCAATTGGACAAGTCAGATGTTTTCGTTGTTACAGCAGCATAACAAAATCTGGCTGCATATCGACGATGATGGGGTTTAGTGGTTTTTTATTTTGTTATTCATTTGCTCTTTAGTTCAATCATGACGTTTGTCGCATTTTTTTAGTTCAGGCAACATCCCTGTGGGATTGTAGTAATCTTACCAACTCCCTCCTGGTGTGAATGAGTTTGATCACACTTCTCTTTCCCGAGGCTTGCTTTTGGTTTTCTTCGGTATAGCCATTGATTTGTTGTTATAAACAAAAACTTACACATCTCTCCCACGACTATTCCACCACGGTATTCTTGGCGTCATCGTCAGGATGGGTTCTGATAAAGTCCCTTATGAGGATATTTATTCGCTCTAGCATGAATATTTATATGTTTTCACACCCGCCAGACTCTTGATCCAGCTCAGCATGGTGACCAACCGAGCTTGTACAATTTCGGTTTTATCAGGAAACGTCATGCAGTTACACGAGCTGGTCAATACCCTGGGGCAGGATCTCAAGCGCCGCCATGGCGAGAAGATCCACAAGCTCTCCATTCATGGCGCCTTCACCTGCCCGAACCGGGACGGCACCCTGGGCCGAGGTGGCTGTACCTTTTGCAACGTCTCCTCCTTCGCCGACGAGTCGGCCCAGCAGCTTTCCGTGGTGGCCCAGCTGCACGCCCGCCGCGACGAGGTGACCCGGGCGCGGCGCTATCTCGCCTACTTCCAGGCCTATACCAGCACCTATGCCGAGGTGGCCTACTTGAAGCGCATGTATGAGGAGGCGCTCTCGGTCAGCGACATGGTGGGGCTGTGCGTCGGTACCCGGCCCGATTGCGTACCGGATGCGGTGCTGGATCTGCTGGCGGGTTATCAGCAGCAAGGCTATGAGGTGTGGCTGGAGCTGGGCCTGCAAAGCGCCAGCGACCAGACCCTCAGGCGGATCAATCGCGGCCATGGCTATGACGCCTACGCCGATGCGGTGCGCCGCGCTCACCTGCGCGGCATCAAGGTGTGTACCCATCTCATCGTCGGTCTGCCGGGGGAGTGCGCCATGGACAGTGTGCAGACCCTGCGCCAGGTGGTCGATACCGGGGTGGAGGGGATAAAGCTGCACCCCCTGCACGTGGTGGCGGGCAGCATCCTCGGCAAGGCCTGGCAGGCGGGGCGCCTCGAGGTACCGACCCTGGAGGAGTATGTGGCGGCGGCGATCGCCATGATCCAGCAGACCCCGCCAGAGGTGGTCTATCACCGCGTCTCGGCGTCAGCCCGGCGACCGACCCTGCTCGCCCCCGCCTGGTGCGAGAACCGTTGGACAGCCATGAGTCTTATCGCCGAGGGGTTGTCCCAATCGGGCCCGCAAGGGCAAGGGGTGGGACGCCCCTTCCTCCCGACTAGCCAGTAGCTGATAAATTTGTCATATTTGGCTAATTAAACAGTGAGTTATTAGATGGAAAATCAGACTTTGCTCTATAGTTTTCAGGGCGCTGAGCTGGTAATGTGCCTCGTTTGACCATCACTGTTTAGTCCGCATCGGCTGGTTGCTGCCACCCTCTCTATATGGCATTGAGGGGGCCAGGTGACACATCTCTCCTCTGTCGATGTGTGATCAAGGAGGGTGGCGAACGAGAATCACATTTGGCTTGTCACGTGCGGTCATCGGTCCCAAATCCCCTGATTGGCGCTGCGGGAGCCCGGATAAGCCGAGCGCCAGCCTCATCTATAAACAGGACAATATGCAAGCAGAAACCGACCATATCGACGAGTTGTTGGAGTGCCTGGTCTTCCTGACCCGTTTCTACGGCGTGCCCAACAGCAAGGATGCCTTGACCACAGGGCTGCCCCTGGTGTCGGGTCGCCTGACTACCGCCCTGTTCAGCCGCGCCGCCGAGCGGGCCGGGCTGTCGGCGCGGGAGGTATTGCAGCCCCTGGATCAGATCTCCTCCCTGTTGTTGCCCTGCATCTTGCAGACCCGCAATGGCGGTGCCTGCATCCTGCTGGAGTGGAGCGAGGACCGCAGCCAGGCCAAGGTTATCTTTCCCCAGGCCGGTGATGCGGCCGAGTGGTTGACGGCGGCCCAGCTCGGTGACGAGTACCTGGGGCGGCTCTTCTTCGTCAAGAAGCAGTTTCGCTTCGACGAACGCTCCCCCAAGGTACTGGAGACCCGGGACGGTCACTGGTTCTGGAGCACCCTGCTGGAGTCCCGCGGCATCTATCGCGACGTGCTGATCGCCTCCATCCTCATCAACCTGTTTGCGGTGGCCAGCCCCCTGTTCACCATGAACGTCTACGACAAGATAGTGCCCAACCTGGCATTTGATTCCCTCTGGGTGCTGGCGGTGGGCGCCGTGGTGGTGTTCACCTTCGATTTCGTGATGCGCCAGTTGCGCAGCTACTTCATCGACATCGCCGGCAAGAAGTCGGATGTGTTGCTCTCGGCCAAGATCTTCGCCAAGGTGATGGGGATGCGGATGGAATCCAGACCCGCCTCCACCGGCGCCTTCGCCAAGCATCTGCAGGAGTTCGAGTCGGTGCGCGAGTTCTTCACCTCGGCCACCGTCTCGACCCTGATCGACCTGCCCTTCGCCATCCTCTTCCTGGTGGTGATCTGGCTGTTTGCCGGGGTCATGGTGGTGGTGCCCATCGTCGCCATGCTGATCCTGCTGGCATACAGCTTCTATATCCAGGGTTCCCTCAAGCAATCCATCGAGGAGGGATCGCGGCTCGCCTCCCAGAAAAATGCCAACCTGGTGGAGAGCATCGCCGGTCTCGAGACCGTCAAGATCTTCGGCGCCGAGAGCATGTTCCAGCACCGCTGGGAGCAGGCCGTCTCCCATATCTCCACCTGGGGCGTACAGACCCGGCGCATCACCAACTCCATGTCTTCCCTGGCCAGCTATGTCCAGCAGGTGGTCACCGTGGGGCTGGTGATCGTCGGCGTCTACCAGATCGCCGACGGCCTGGTCACCATGGGGGGCATGATCGCCGCCGTCATGCTATCGAGCCGTGCCATCGCCCCCATGGTGCAGCTCTCCGTCCTCTCCACCCGCTACAACCAGGCCCGCTCCGCCCTGACCATCCTCGAGGGCATCATGAGTACCCCGGGCGAGCAGGAGGAGGGGCGCCAGTACGTGCATCATCCCGTGATAGAGGGGCGCATCGAGTTCGAAAACGTGACCTTCAAGTACCCTGGCATGGAGACCAGCACACTGCATGGCATCAATCTCAAGATTGAGCCGGGGGAGAAGGTGGCCATCATAGGACGCATTGGCGCGGGCAAGACCACGCTGGAGAAGCTGCTGATGGGGCTCTATCGCCCGACCGATGGCTCGGTGCGGCTCGATGGCTTCGAGCTCGATCAATTGGCGCCCTCGGCCGTGCGCCGCAACATCGGCTGCGTGCCCCAGGACGTGACCCTCTTCTTTGGCTCGGTGCGGGACAACATCATGCTCGGCAATCCCCTGGTGGACGATGCCAAGGTGCTGCGCGCCGCCAAGCGGGCCGGGGTGACCAGTTTCACCAATCGGGATCCCAACGGCCTGGACAGGCAGATAGGCGAGGGGGGGCGTCAGCTCTCCGGCGGTCAGCGCCAGGCCATATTGCTGGCCCGCGCCCTGCTCAATGATCCGCCCATCCTGGTGATGGATGAGCCGACTTCCAACATGGACAATCAGTCCGAGCAGCAGGTCAAGCAGGAGCTGGCCCGGCTCGGGCCCGAGACCACCCTGATCGTTATCACCCACAAGACCCTGATGCTGGACGTGGTCAACCGGGTGATCGTCATGGAGCAGGGCAAGATAGTGGCCGATGGTCCCAAGGTGCAGGTGTTGCAACAGCTCAAAGAGGGTAAGGTCAGGGTTCAGGAGGCATCCCATGGATAAGAAAGCGGTGCTGCCCGCCCAGGAGCATCTGACCTTCGTCGATGATGGCGCCGCCGCCGTGCTGCTGAGCACGCCGACCCGGGCCAGGGTGCTGCTCTGGTGCTGCTTCATCTTCTTCATGAGTGCCCTGGTGTGGGCGGCCTGGGCCAAGCTCGACGAGGTGACGGTGGGGCAGGGCAAGGTGATCCCGTCTCGCCAGTTGCAGGTGATCCAGAACCTGGAGGGGGGCATCGTCAAGGAGATCTTCGTCAGGGAGGGAGACATAGTCGAGAAGGGGCAGCCCTTGCTGCGCATCGATGACACCCGCTTCAGCTCCGATTTTCGCGAGCGTGAACAGGAACTGGTCACCCTCAAGGGCGACATCGCCCGACTGCGGGCCGAGATCCGCAGCGTCATCGTCAAGAGTGACCGCAACATCGGCTGGCGTGAACAGGTGGTGATCGACAAGCAAGCCATCGATTTCCCGGAAGGGTTCGAGAACGTGTTTGCCGAATATGCGGCCCGTGAGGTATCGGCGCAAAATGATCGACTCAACAATCTCAAGAACCAGCTCTATATTCTGGGCCAGCAGATAGAGCAGAAAGAGCAGGAATTAATCGAGCTCAACGCGAAAATACGCACCGTGAGCCGCAGTGTGGATCTTGCCCGCCAGGAGCTGAATATCAGCCGCCCCTTGGCAAAAGAGGGCATTGTGCCTCAGGTGGAATTGATCAAGCTCGAGCGCCAGGTCAATGACATGCAGGGGGAGTTGGAGAGCAATCGGCTCGTTATTCCCAAATTGAATTCGGCATTGCGTGAGGCCATCTCCAAACGCAATGACATTGCCTTGAAATTCCGCGCCGATGCCCAGACCGAGTTGAACGAGCGGCAGGGGAAATTGGGCCAGCTCTCCGCCGGTCAGGTGGGATTGCGGGACAGGGTCGATAGGACCAGCGTGGTTGCTCCCCTCAAGGGAACGATCAAGAAGCTGAAAATCAATACCTTGGGTGGGGTGGTCCAGCCAGGCATGGACCTGATGGAGATAGTACCGCTTGAGGATACACTGCTGATTGAGGCCAAGGTATCACCCAAGGACATCGCCTTCTTGCGGCCAGGTCTGGAAGCCGTGGTGAAATTTACCGCCTATGATTTCACCATTTATGGCGGGCTTCATGGCAAGGTAGAACAGATTAGTGCTGATTCCATTCAAGATGAGGAGGGTAATTCCTTTTATTTGGTGCGAGTCAGAACGGAGAAGAGTTATCTTGGGGATGAGACCAATGCACTGCCCATCATCCCCGGTATGTTGGCCAGTGCAGATATCATTACGGGTAAAAAGAGTGTCCTCGACTATTTGCTAAAGCCAATATTGAGGGCCAAGCAGTCGGCATTGAGGGAACGATAAGCCAACAATTAATAAAAACATATGACTGGAGATATTATGAAAAAGACGATTGTTGCCATGATTGTGAGTGGCGCTGTATTCCTTCCGGGCCTGGCTCAGGCCCAAACGTTGGAGCAATCCGTTGCTCAGACGCTGGCTACCCACCCCAAAATCAAGGAGGCATTTGATCTCTACCAGGCTCGCATGCATCAGCATGATGGTGCCAAGGGGGGCTACTATCCCACCGTCGATCTGCGCGCCGGGGTCGGCTATGAAGAGACCGACAGCCCGACCACTCGCGTGGGCGGCCCGGGCGTCGATGACAGCATGACCCGCAAGGAGGCGGGCCTGAGCCTGCGTCAGATGCTGTTTGACGGCTTCGATGTCAGCAACAACGTGTCCCGCACCGAGGCCGAGGCCAATGCCCAGCGGCTGGCCATGATCTCGGAAGCGGAGAACACGGCACTGCGCACCGCCGAGGTGTATCTCAACATGCTGCGCCAGCAAGAGATACTGGAGCTCTCCAAGGACAACCTGGCGACCCATGAGCAGATCCGCAGCGACATCAGCAAGCGCACCGACTCCGGGCTGGGTTCCACCGCGGACCAAACCCAGATTGAGGGCCGGGTCGCCCGTGCCTACGCCAACCAGGCCGCGGCGGAGAACAACTATCGCGATGCAGAGAGTGAGTACATTCGCGTCGTCAACGAAACCCCCAAGGATCTGGTTCAGCCGGTACCCGATGCCAGCCTGATGCCCGCGACCATAGAGACGGCGCTCAAGACGGCGACCGAGGCGCACCCGACCCTGCTCTCCTCCCTGCAGGACATAGAGGCGGCCAAGTACCAGCATGAAGGGTCCAAGTCCGGCTTCTATCCCAACGTCGCCATCGAGGTGGACAAGAACTGGAACGAGGACATCGATGCCATCAAGGGGCGCAATGACGATCTGACCGCCATGGTGCGCATGCGCTACAACCTGTTCCGCGGCGGTTCCGATCTGGCCGAGAGCAAGGCCACCTCGGCGCTCTACTCCCAGGCGAAAGACATTCACCTCAATGCGTTCCGTCAGGTGGAGGAGGGGACTCGTCTGGCCTGGAATGCCAAGCAGTCTCTGGATCAGCAGAAGATCTATCTGCAACAGCATGTGGACGCGAGCTATGACACTGTCCAGGCCTACAAGAAGCAGTTCGGGCTGGGTCAGCGTACCTTGCTGGATGTCTTGAACACGGAGAACGAACTGTTCGAGGCGCGCCGCAGCTATATCAATGCGCAGTATGACTCCCTCCTGGCTGACTATCGCATCCTCAATGCGACCGGCAGCCTGCTCAATGCCATGCAGGTGCAGCAACCCGCCGAGTGGCAAGCCAAGAACTGATGCAGTGAACCTATGCTGCGTGTCGGGGGTGATGACAATCTGCTTGTCGTCACCCCAGTATCAGGGGGCAGCATGTCGCTCTCATCTCCTGTATCTTGCACCTCATGTGATGGGTAGCCCGTTGAGTAGGGGAAAGATGTGACATCGTGGCCAATCGGGCGTTGGCTCAGCCCCTGTTATCGCAAGGGGCGACATCTGCTCTGGTGCGGGCTTGCCCTGCTTCCTCTGCTGCTGGCGGCGAGTCAGCCGCTGACGGATGCCGATCTGGCCCTCATCAAGCGGGCCAAGGACACCTATGGAGAGCGGGCGGGCAAACGCACCGCGAGCTGGCGCCTGCTTGCCCTGGAGAGCCGGGCGGCGGCCTGGTCAGAGCGCCAGAAGCTGGAGCGGGTGAATCGTTTCTTCAATCAGCTGCGATTCATTGATGACAGCAAGCTGTGGCGCAAGCAGGATTACTGGGCCAGTCCCCTCGAGTTTCTGGGGGCCGCGGGGGGGGACTGCGAAGACTTCAGCATCGCCAAGTATTTTACCCTGCTGGAGCTGGGCATCGACGATGAGAAGATGCGGATGGTGTATGTCAAGGCGCTGGATTACAACCAGTTTCATATGGTTGTCGCCTACTATGAGACCCCGTCATCCGTGCCGATCATTCTGGATAACCTGATAGGAGACATACGCCCGGCGACCGAGCGTAGCGACTTGCTGCCTATCTACAGTTTCAATGGTCGTCACCTGTGGTTGATGAAGGCCCGTGGTCAGGGGGAGCTGGCCGGGCAGTCTTCACGTTTGGGATTATGGAATGATTTACGCAATCGCATGACTTCTGGGCGATTGGCTCGACCTGTGGTGAATTTGGATGAGTAACCTATGACGCTATATCGACAACTACTGGCCACCATGCTGCTGCTGTTCGGGCTCCTCTTTGCCGTGACCTACTGGGTCCAGTTCAATTCGACCCGCAGTTATCTGGCGCAGCAGCAGGAGACCACGGTGATCAACACGGCCACCTCCCTCGGGTTGGCGCTGACCCCCTATCTCGAGAATGGCGACAAGGTGAGTGCCGAGTCGGTGCTCAAGGCCGTGTTTGATGGCGGCTATTACCAGCAGGTGCGACTCGACATGCTGGCCTCCAAGGAGGTGATCGAGCTCGACAACAGCCATGGCATCCAGGGCGTACCCGCCTGGTTCATGGGGTTGGAGCTGTTTCCTGTGGTATCCAATGAGTCGATTCTCACCTCTGGCTGGCTGCAGCTCGGCAAGCTCAAGGTGGTCGGCCACAGTGGTCAAGCCTATTACGAACTCTGGCAGGGCATGACCAATCTGGCGAGCTGGTTCATCATCGGCTTCCTGGTCACGACCCTGCTGCTGATGCGTGCCCTCAATTATCTGCTCAAGCCCCTGGCCCAGATCCGGGAGCAGGCCCGGGAGATAGAGCTGCACCATTTCGGCCATGTGATCCCCGAGCCGCGCACACTAGAGCTCAAGCAGGTGGTGCAAGCCATCAATACCCTCTCCGGCAAGCTGGCCACCCAGTTCAAGGAGCAGGCGCAAGAGGCCGAGCATCTGCGCGAACGGGTCTATCTGGATGCCGTGTCGGGTCTGGGCAACCGGGCCTACTTCGTCGGTCAGGTCAACGCCTGGATAGCCGAGGGCGGGGAAGGGGGCATACTGCTGGTGGCGGTGGACATGCTCGACGACATCTATCGGGAGGAGGGCTTCGCCGCTCGCGACAACATGGTCAAGAGCATAGCCCAGAGCCTCAATGATGAACTCAGTGGCTGGGACGGGGCGGCCATCGCCCGTATCTCCGCCACCGAATATGCCCTGCTCTGCCCGACCAGCGAGCTGGCCAGCCTGCAAGAGCTGGCCGAGCGGATCAACGGCCGGATCGCCGATCTGGTGGTCAACCCCATGGGTGAGGCTGATGCCTTGTCCGTGATAGGGATCGCCGGGCGCGACAGCCAGGATGACCTCTCCAGTCTGCTGACCAAGGCGGATAATGCCCTCGGCCGGGCGCGCAACGAACGCCGTGGCGCCGTGGTGATGGAGGGTGGCCACGCCCAGGGCATGATGGGACGCCTGGCGTGGCGGGATCTGGTCGAAGATGCCATCGCCCGCCAACTGTGGCGTTTCAAGGCGCAACCAGCCTGTCGCTTCGATGATGGCACCCGGCTGCACGCCGAGCTGTTTGCGGCTATTCATCGCGATGGTCACGACTATTATGCCGGCCAGTTCCTGCCTGCCATCGAGCAGTTCAAGCTGGGCAGCGAATTTGACCAGGCGGTGCTGACGGCCACCGTGCCCTTGCTGCTCAAGGAGAGCGCATTGGTGCTGGCCATCAACATCACCCCGGGGGCCATCTGTTCCGACGAGTTCCTGCTCTGGTTGGGCCGCTTCCTTGGCAGCCACCCCGGCCTGAAGGATCGTCTGCTGCTCGAGCTACCGGAAGGCACCATCTTGAAGCATCAACCCAGGGTCGAGGCGCTGGTGGCCGTGCTGCAGGAACAGGGTTTCCAGTGGGGCGTGGATCACTATGGTCGCCACTTCCAGTCGCTGGGCTATCTGGAGCAGCTGGCCCCCAGCTATGTCAAGGTGGACCATGGTTACACCAGCCAGGTGATGGAGCCTGGGGCGGATACCGCCTTCCTGGCCGCCGTGTGCCGCGCCGCGCACAATGCAGGGATCATGACCATCGCCACCCGGGTCGAGAACGAGCAACAGGTCGAGCTGCTCTCCCGCCTGCACATCGATGGCTATCAGGGTTTCGTTCACCCTGCCTTCCCCATCTGAGGCTGGTCGCCTCATAAAAGGGCGCCGCTGGGCTAATGCCGATCAGTTAAGGATCCATTGACCGATCCTGCTGATGTGTAAAAATCCGAAACCTGTTGATTTGGTTTCGGATTTTTTATGCGTATCGAACAGGCTCTCGACTTCCTCCACGCCAGCAATAT